>DASZFN010000392.1:0-5701 GCA_035939715.1 Gemmataceae bacterium
CGCTGACTCATGGCCGGCCGTATGGTGACGACCACAGGCCGCTTGAGCTGCGGCGATGTCACAATGGCTTCGCCGGGCCCCAGCAGCGGACAGCGCGCCCACATTTCCCGGCCGACGTCGCCCGCCGTGGTCATCAACACTTCCAGGTTGTGCATGCTGCGCAGCGTGTGCACGATGCGCGTGTTGCACAGCTCGAAGATCTCCGGCGGCAGGTGGCCGGGCTGCTGGCTGACGAAGGCCAGCGACAGCCAGCGCTTGCGGCCGCGCCGGGCCACGTTGCGCAACATCTGCATGGTGGCGTGCATGGTCTGCGCCTTCTCACGGCTGATGAACGAGTGCGCCTCCTCGATCACCAGCAGCGTGGGCGGCGCATCCTCGCGGGCGATCTTGTAGGCAAACACCTTGCGCAGCAGGTCCGCCGTCACCAGGTTCTTGATCACGTCGTTGGCCACACTCACGTCAAAGATGCTGACCCGGCCGGGCATGAGCATGCGTTCGGGGTCCAGCGAGCGCATGTTGGGCTGATCGAATGCGCCCGATTGCAGCAGCCACATCAACTTGGCCGATAGCCCGGTGTAGTCGAAAAACTCGCTGCTCCGGGTGGAACGTTCCCCCGCCCGGTCCTTCAACGAGCGCAGCGTGTAAGGCAGAGTGGCCTGCGGCGAGGGATCGAGAAGCCCTTTGAGTCCTTCCGCTTCGCGCGTCGCCACCTTGGTCTTGGCGCGGGTCTCCAGGTACTCGATGCAATCGAGCAGGGCGTTGCGTTCGGACACGGAGGTCTGCAGGATCTCGGCGATGACGCTGCTGTCGAAGTCGGCCAGGCGCAGTGAGAACGGTTCGCTATCGGCGCGCTCGCTGGCACAGCTGGCGGGATAGTAGACCTGGAAGTCGGTCAGGCCGACCGGGCGTTTATCATAGTGGACCAGGCTCCGCACCAGCGTCTTTTCCGCCGAGGGCCCGTCCATCTCGATGTATTCGCTCTCCACGTCCAGAACGATCACGGCCCAGCCGTTGGCGGCGGCCTCCTCGATGACGACCTGCGAGGTGTTGGATTTGCCGGAGCCGACGGTGCCGAAAATGCCAAGGTTGCGCGGCAGGACGCTCTTGTTCTTGCTCTGCAGGCGAAACCAGATGTTTTCCTGTCCCGAAATGGCGCCCAGGACCATGTCGCCGGAGAAGCCGAGGAGGTTGGAGACCTCGGCCGGCGTCAGTTCCTGCACCTCGGCCTGGGACATGGGCCGGCTCTTGCTGACGCGCGGGCGCCCGTCTATCAGTTCGCCCTGCAACTCAATTTCGGCCAGGATCGTGATTTCGCCGGCAGCGCCCGCGTCCTGGTGCGCCGGGGCGCCTTCGCGCGCGGAAAAGAACGGCCCCGCGACGATCCGCCCCAGAAACCCGCTGCGCGAGCCGAGCGAATCCTCGATGCGCACGTATTGATCGCGGATGATACGATCGCGATTGGCCAGCGGCGCGCGCATGATGACGCGCTCGTTGGACGCCGTGGCATCGTCCCAGTCGACATAGCCCAGGGGATTCCTGGGCACGGGCTTGCCGTTGCCGTTCTTTTCCGGGGACGCCACCGCTTCTTCCGCATGCAAGGGCATCAGGTGTCCTTTCAGTCTCTCGCATTTCGGGCAACACTAGAAACATAAGTTGCATAAAGCCATGAGCAAATGCCTTGACGTGCTCTTGGGCATGGCGGACGAATATGGGAGGAGGTGAAATCGGTCATTTTTGCAACAGACTTCCGGCCGGATGAGAGATTTGAACTTAAAGGCGGAAGCCGGATGGCAAAAATGAGTTTGCCAGTCTGCCAACTGAGTTTGCCGCGGTTGGCAAACTCGTCTTGCAGCGCAAAGGCAAATGGATGAACAGGTTAGGTCTGTTTGGCTCTAGCGAATTCCTGCCTCGGCCGGTTGCATGCCAATCAAGCCCAGGGCCTTCTTTACGAAGTCGGCGCCGAGCTTCTTGATCAAGTCATCCACGTCGCGACACATTTGTTGCCACTGGGCTGCCGTGGCGCCGGGCGGACAAGGGACAGTGCAGACTTCCAGATAAGTCTTGGCCTTGGGTTCGGTCCCGCTCGGCCTCAGGGCGATGCGGGCACGTTCGCCCAAGTGGAAGAGAAGCACATTGCGCGCGGCGGCGTCGGTGGCGCCCTTGAGCGGGCCGAAGTGGCCGTGCTCGTCGCGCAGGTCTTCGTAGGCGGTGACTTTCAAGCCGCCGATCTCTCTCGGCGGCGCGGCGCGCAAGGCGTCGAGCATGCGCGCCATGTTCTGCTTGCCGAGGATGCCGGTCATCACCATGGGAATGCCTTCGTTACGGTAATAGCCGAACTGTTTGGCCAGCGCGTCCAGGTAGTCGAGGACGGTGCGTCCCTGCCGTTTCTGATCGAGGGCCAGCTCGGCCATGAGCAGGGCGGCGCCGGCGGCATCCTTGTCGCGGATTTTGGGCGTCACCAGGATGCCGTGACTCTCCTCGCTGGCGATGACAAAATCCTCCGGCGTGCCGCGGACATCCTCGAACGATCCGTCTTTTTCGAGATGCCAGATCACATCCGCGATGTACTTGAAGCCCACCAGCAGATCCTCCACAACCTGGGCCTTGAAGTGGCGGGCGATGCCGCTGATGAGGCTGCTGGTCACCTCGGTGCGGATGACGATGGGCGAGCGCGGCAAATCCCCTTGCTGGGCGAGTTTGCTCAGCTTGAAGTGCGTGAGCAGGGCGGCGATCTCGTTGCCGGTGACAAAACGCCAGCCGCCCTGGCGATCGGGGATCATGGCCCCCAGGCGGTCGGCGTCGGGGTCGGTGGAGAGGATCAGGTCCGCCGCCACGCTTCGGGCCGTGACCACGGCCCGGTCCATCGATTCCGGGACTTCGGGATTCGGCGATTTGCTGACGTTGGGAAACTGGCCGTCGGGCGCCATCTGTTCTGCGACCGGCGTGACGCGGAAACCCTGCTGGACAAGCGCCTCCATGGCGGTCATGGCGCCAACGCCGTGGAGCGGCGTAAAGACTACCTCGATCTCGTCAAAGCGGGGCGGCTTGATGAGGCTCTGGTGCCGAATCAAGTCGAGATAGGCCTTGTGGGGAACGTCGTCCAGGACATGGATCTTGCCGCTGCGCAGGGTATCGTTCCAGGGCAGGCTCTTGATATGCGTCACCTGATCGACCAGGTCAGCCATGATCTGGTCGTCGGGCGGCACGGGCTGGCCGCCGCGCTCGTCGTAGAACTTGCCGCCGTTGTCGTCGGGCGGGTTGTGCGAGGCGGAGATATTCAGGCCGCCGTGCGCCTCCAGGAAGCGAATGGTGAAGGACAATTCCGGCGTGGCCAGGTAACGCATGCTGTCCGCCGGCAGGATATAGGCGTGAATGCCGTTGGCGACATAAACGCCGGCCGCATACTGGGCCATATCCTTGGAGGAAAGATGCAGGACCGGATTGGGCAGCCGGGGGTTGTAGTTGCCGCGCCCGTCCTCAAAGCGGCGCACATCATAGGCCAGCACGACGGCGAGGGCATCCAGGCCGGGGAAGCGCTCCTTCAGATAGGCGCAGTGGCCCTGGACGGAGGCGCCGAGCGTCCAGTTGTTCATGCGGTTGGGCCCAATGCCGACGGCGCCGCGCCGGCCGCCCGTGCCGAAGGGGAGAATCTGGTAAAAGCGATCGAGCAAGCCGGCCCACTGCTTTTCGTGAATCAGCCATTCAAGCTGCGGGCGGTAAGGGGCGAACTCCGGCTCGCTGAGCCACTGCCGCAGGTGTTTGAGCGCTTGCTCCTTGGCGGCGCCGTCCACGTCAATGTTCTGGAAGCCTTCGCGAACCTTGTCCAGCAACTCCATGCGCGACCTCGCAGTAGGCGTTACAAACCTTGCAACCGCTAACGTCTTACCATTGGTTATTGATACGTAAGGCCGTAGGGGTCGTCCCCGGTTTGCCCCTTTCTGCCAATGCGCTCAATAGCCGCGTTTTAGCTGCGACTCGCCGGGGGAGCGCGAGCCGTGTGCAGGAGCCCGCGCTCCCCTGGCGGGTCGCGGCTAAACGACGAGGACAGCCGCCATGTCTTCGTCAATTGACCGGGCTCCGGAACCAGCGTAAAGTAAAATGATCGGTTTACAGAGAGGGGACTCGCGCCCCGTCTTCTCATTTCAACTTTTGCGCGACTTCTGGGAGTTTGGCTTGGTGCAAAAAAAAGGCAAGGAACGGGGACGATCGTGGTTTGCCAACAGTCCCTGGATGCTGTTAGTGCTGGTGGGAATTTTCGCCCTTTACTGGTTGGCCAGCCGCGAGCCGGTGGGCATTCCGCTCAAGTACAGCGAACTCAAACAGGTCTTGCAGGATCCCACGGTTTCCTTTCGCAAAGTAAAATTGATCGGCAAAACGGAAATCCGCGGCGAAATTGTCACGCGCGACCCGGTGACGGGCGGCAGCGAGGAGAGCACGGTCGCCAATCCTGGCCTGCCTTTTCATACTCTACGCGTGGGCGAAAATGACCCGGACCTTACCGCCAAGCTCGACCAGGCAAAGGCCAGTTATCAGGGGGACGAAGACAAATCCTATCTGGAAAGCTTTTCGTCGATGGTCGTATCGACGATCCTGCTGCTGGGCCTGCTGGTGGGCGGTTTCTTGCTGGTGCGCTGGCTGTCGGGAAGCGGCTCGCCTTTGACCGTGGGGCGCAGCCGGCACAAGCTCTACGCCCAGAAGGACCTGAACATTACCTTTGAGGACGTCGCCGGCATTGACGAGGCAGTGGCCGAGCTGCGCGAGGTGGTCGACTTTCTCAAGAACCCCGGCAAGTACCAGGCGCTTGGCGGCAGGATACCCAAGGGAGTGCTGCTGGTAGGCCCGCCCGGCACCGGCAAGACGCTGCTGGCCAAGGCCGTGGCCGGCGAGGCCGAGGTGCCGTTCTTCGGCTTGAGCGGCTCGGACTTTGTGGAAATGTTTGTCGGCGTCGGCGCCGCCCGCGTCCGCGATCTGTTCGCCCAGGCCGAAAACCGTGCGCCCTGCATCATCTTTATCGACGAACTGGACGCCCTGGGCAAGACCCGCGGCGGCAATCCCATCGGCGGACACGACGAGCGCGAGCAGACTTTGAACCAGCTGCTCGTCGAAATGGACGGCTTCGATTCCAATCGCGGCGTCATCATCATGGCGGCCACGAACCGTCCGGAAATCCTCGACGCCGCCTTGCTCCGTCCCGGCCGTTTCGACCGCACCGTGGTCGTCGATCGCCCGGACATCGTGGGGCGAGAAGCGATTTTGCGCGTGCATGTGCGCAACGTGCGCCTGGGGGACAACGTCGATCTGCGGCATGTGGCCAGCTTGACCCCTGGCTCCGTGGGCGCGGACCTGGCTAACCTGGTCAACGAGGCGGCGCTCATGGCGGCGCGCAACAACAAGGACAGCGTCACCATGGCCGAGTTTGACGAGGCCGTCGAGCGGGGCGCCATCGGTCTCGAGCGCAAGAGCCGCATCATGCACATCGAGGAAAAACAGCGCGTCGCCTATCACGAAGCCGGTCATGCCCTGGTAGCCTGCGCGCTGCCGAATACGCATCCGGTCCACAAGGTTTCCATCATTCCGCGCGGCGTCGGCGCCCTTGGCTATGTCTTGCAACGCCCGGAAGACGACCGTCATTTGCAGACGCAATCGGAGCTGGAGAGCCATATCAAGGTCTGCCTTGGCGGCACCATTGCGGAGGAACTGG
>DASZFN010000393.1:0-9931 GCA_035939715.1 Gemmataceae bacterium
TTCCAATTGCACCAGGAAGGCCAGTTGTTCAAGCTGCACGGCCAGGTCAACCGAGACCAGGCTAACCCCCGGCGGCAGCCGTAACACTACCGGGGCGAAATTCAAAACGCCGCGTATGCCCGCGGCGGCCAGCACATCGGCGACGGACTGAGCGGCTTCTTGCGGAACCGTTAACAGGCCCAACTCCGCTCCGGTGGCGGCAATTACGGCAGGCGCCTGGTCGAGCGCATGTATGGTCAGGCCTTCCACGCGCTGGCCCACTTTTTCCGGATCGGTGTCGAACAGGGCGACAATGCGGAAGCCTTGCTGCGGAAAGCCGCGATAGCGAAGCAAGGCCCGCGCCAGGTTGCCCACGCCTACCAGGGCCACGGACCACTCGCGATCGATGCCCAGGGCGCGGCGGATGGCCGTGATCAATTCTTGCGTGGGATAGCCGATGCCGGGGTGGCCAAGGTTGCCGAGATAAGCCAGGTCCTTGCGCACCTGGGCATCCGTCACGCCCAGGGCCTCGCCCAGGTGGCCGCTCGAGACCGTGTCGGCTCCTTCCCGCGACAGTCCTTCCAGGCGGCGCAAATACAGGCTCAAGCGTCCGACACTGGCGCGCGAGAGACGCGGCTCCGTGCCGTTGGCCTCCCGATAATGGCCGCCTTTAGTCATGCTCCCAATACTTGGTCGCAAATGTCTGTTGCCGAACATCGCCTACATCAGCGCGGCGCCGCTCTGACGCCGGTTCTCGAAGTTTATCGGGTTGCAGCGGGGGGGTCAAGTTGCCTCGCGGTTGTAGACCTTTCGCGGAGCGAAAGGGCTACACTAGACTCAGCTCGTGGCGTCGGCGGCCGTACGGAAACCGTTCCAGGGCGCGCGCGTTTCGGGGTTCCAGTGGACCTTCCGCGTGCAGCTCAGGACCTCCTGGCACTCGCGCGCCGTGCCGAAGCCGCCGCCCCTGTCCACTTTGTCACAGAGTATACTTGCGCCGAGAAGAACGCGGAGTTGATCGTTCAGGTGCGGATCGCGCAGCAGGGGACGCTCCACACAGAAGCGGCCGAAGGCGGGCCAGTACCAGTCGCTGGTCCAGTTGTTGACGTTGCCGGCCATGTCGTGGCACCCATAGGGGCTCACGCCATCGGCGAAGAGGCCGACCGGCGTGGTCCGGCCGATCTGGCAGTCGAAATTCGCCACCGTCGAGGTGGGCCAGTCCTCGCCCCACGGGTAGCGTCTGCCGTCGGTGCCGCGCGCCGCTTTCTCCCATTCCGCATCGGTCGGCAAACGCCGGCCGGCCCAGCGTGCGTAAGCATCGGCTTCGTACCAGCTCACGCCGGCCACGGGCTGGTCGGCTCCGTCCCAGCCGGGCTGGCGCCACATGAGCGGCTCAACGATGTGTTGCCGGCACTTCCACGCCCAGCCCTCCGGCCGCCACCAGTGCGGCTGCTCGAAGCCGCCGGCGGCGATGAACCTGGCGAAGCGATCGTTGGTAACGGGATAGATATCGATCCAGTAATCCGAGAGGAAAACCTCGCGCTGCGGTTTTTCGTGGTCCTCGGCAAGAAAATCCTTATCCGGCTGGCCCATCAAGAATGGACCTGCCGAAATCAGGACCATGGGCGAGCCGTCGGATAGGTGTTCAAAAGATTCAGCGCGCATGGCAGCGAACCGGCAATACGGGGTTCCGGGGCAGACATGTTCAGCATAACGCAGCCAGTAGGGTGCGTCGAGTCTGCGACGACTTTGTATGTTCTCGTGCGCGATTCGGAGACACCGACCGCCGCCACCGGGCTCGTCCCGGTGGAGCGCCGACTGGCGGCCAGAATGATTCTGCTTCTTCCTGTCGCCACCACTGGGGCTTGTCCCCGTGGGGCGCTGACTGGCTGCCAACCATCGCTCCACGGGCACAAGCCCCGGTGGTGGCGGCTGATTTAGGGAAGCCGACGGCTGGCCACCAATCAGCACCGCCACTGGGACAAGCCCAGTGGTGGTCGAGCGCAGGTCAAGTGGTGCTACTTGCCTCGTACGTGGCCGGTGCGCGGGTTGATGTTCAGGTTTAGCTGCTCGGCGGTCTCCGTGTAGAAGACGTAACCGTTCATCATCTCATGCCGCGTTTGCGGGCCGTCGCGCACTGTGGCCTTAGGATCGGGATTGTACGGGTTGAACGCAGAGTTATCGTAATGGGCAACGCATTCAAGGCGCGTGCCTTTGGGGAATTGCTTCTTGCCCGGTTCCCAGACATAGGGCATCTGCCAGTCGAAATTGTAATTGGGAACCAGCAGCAGCGTCTCCGTGGTGCCGTCCGGGTAGCGCGCGCGGAAGGTCATGTCCTTGCCGCGCAGGTGCATGTGCACGAACAGGCCGATGCCCGTGACGTCGCTGTCGAATATCTTGGTATCTTTCACCGGGTGAGCGGGCGCCCCCGGCGGAATGGCGAACTTGTTATCGACCAGGACCTTGTGCCGGATCTGCTTCTGGATCAGACCGCCGGCATACTTGAAACCGACGCGTATCTGGCATTTTTCTTCCTTGCCGGTGGTGACGTAGTGGATTTGCAGGACGAGTCCGGCTCCCTTGGGAAGCTTGAAGCCAACGCCGTGATCGAGAATCATCGGCGAGCCGCCGGGCACGGTGCCGGTGATGAAGTTGGACTGCTTGAAGCCTTCGCCCGGAATGAAGTACGCCATGTTGCAATGGTGCAGCACGCGCGGGTTATCGGGGAGAATCTGGATGCCCTGCATCCATATGTCGCTTAAAAAGAGGTAGGGAAGAATGACATACTTGTACTCGATCTCGCCGGAGGCAGGTAGGTCATGCTTGGGCGCCGGGACGATCAGGTCCGGCTCGCCGATCAGCCATTTGCTCTGCTTGGAATCGGGCTGGGCGACGGGGAACTTCTTTACGTCACCTTCCGGCATGCCGGTGCGAATCCAGTCCTGGAGCAGGTCGCCTTCGTCGGGGCTCAGGCCGCGCTGGTTGATGAAGTGGCCGGAGTCGTGGCTGGCGTACCAGGGCGGCATGCGTCCCTCGGCGACTACCTCGGCGATCGTGCTCGCCTTGGCGGCAACCTGTTTGTAAGTCACCAACGAGAACGGCGCCGCCGTGCCCGGCCTGTGGCACTCCTGGCAGTGCTTGCGCAGCAGGGGAGCGATGTGCTCGGCAAACGTAACATCCTTCTTCGGCGACCGGGACTCCGGCAGGCTGATCAGACAGCCGTCCACGGGAGTCTCCTTAACCGCTACCTCGCGGCCTGCCAGGACGGCATCGATGGCCTCTTGCAGATCGTGCCGCGTGGCGGCGGCGCGCGTACCGCCGAGACGATACTGATCGTCAATTCGTCCGCGGTAGCGCAAGCGGCGCTGCTCGTCGAGGACCACGACGGCCGGCGTGCGCTCCACGCCGAGCGCGCGGACACCGTCCCCGGTGAAGTCTTTTACGAAAGGAAACTCCATGTCATGACGCACCGCCTGCGCGGCCACCGCGAGAATGGAATCATCCGCGGCCACATCGATAGCGACAAACTGGACGCCTTTGGCACGATACTCTCTCTCCAGCCGGCGGAGTTCCGGCAAGTAGCGCTGCACCACCGGGCAGGTTGCCGTCGTGAATATCAACACAAACGCTTTTTTCTTTTGAAAATCGTCCAGGGAGCGGGGAAGGTAGTGGATGTCCTTGAAGTTCAGGTTGGCGACGCGGTCGCCGATTTTGACTTGCTGGTTGCCGGCTTCCGCAGCGTGAGTGAAAAGCACCGCGACAAGAACCAGGGAAGAGATGATGGTCGGCGAACACATGGGTTGCATCGGCAGTCTCCTGGAGAGGAATATCTCTGAGCAAACACGATAGCACAGCTACTCCAGCACGTCAAAGCCCGGAGTACCCAGAGGGGGTCGCCATGTCGAAGGCCATCAAGGTTGGGGTCATCACGCACGCCCAGGGCGCTCATCTGGATGCTTATTTGCCGTCCCTCGCCAGGGTGGCGGAAACAGAAAGCGTGGCCCTTGCCGACCCAAGCGGCAAGATCGTGCCGCTCGCGCGCAAGTTGCTGGGCAAGAAACTGGCAGCGACATACACCGATGTGGCGGAAATGCTGCGCAAGTTCGAGCCGCAGATGGTTCTCGTCAGCATGGAGGCCGTGCTGGCGCCGCCCGTGATCGATGCGGCACTGGACGCCGGCTGCCATGTCTTAACCGAGAAGCCGGCCTGCGTACGGGTGGAAGACTTCGCACGCCTGGCCCTGAAAGCGGAACGCAAACACCGTCACCTCATGCTGGCTCTGGCCAATCGGGTGAACCCGCGGGTTCGCGAGGCGCGGCGGCTTTTTGAAGAAGGCAAGTTCGGCAAGATCTACGGCGTGGAGATTCACTTCCTCGCCGATCAAGCGCGCCTGAAACGCGCGGCGTATCGCAATGAATGGTATTGTCGCAAGGCCCAGGCGGGCGGCGGCTACATGATCTGGTTGGGCATCCACTGGCTCGACCTCGCCCTGTTCCTTACCAGACTGAAAGTGAAGCAAATTGCCGGCTTTGCGGGGGTGGTAGGCGGTCAACCGATCGATATCGAGGATGCCGCCGCAGCCGCCTTGCGCTTCGACAACGGCAGCTTCGGCGCCATGACAGCCGGCTATTTTCTCGACAGCGGCAAGCAATCGCACATTCAGATCTGGGGCGAGACCGGCTGGCTGCGCCTGGCGGAAGTCGAGAATGGGCCGCTGGAGTGGTACAGCACGAAAGAGCCCGGCAAGCCCAGGGTGCAGCACTGGCAGCCGAGCAAAGGAGAGAGCGGCTATCCGCCCTTTGTCCGCGCCGCCGTGCGCGCCAGCGCAGGCCTGGAGCCGCCGCCCATCACGCCGGCGGAAAGCTTGCATGTCCTCAAGGCGATTTTCGCTTTTTACGAGGCCGCTCGGACAGGCCGCTCCCAGGAGTGTTAGCGCCGGCGATTTGCGAAGTGAGCCAACGACACTCAGTTATTGTGGCAAGGCAGACGACTGCGGCTCGCCCGCCAGGATCGCAAGTCCGGCCGCCGCGATGACACAAATACCGCCCACGATCATGACATAGGCCGTGATGCCTTTGCCCTCGTTGAGCACTGTGCCGATCTGGTCGCGATTTTGCATCAACACGCCGATGAACCTGCCCACCAGGGCCAGGGAAATGACCAGGGCGCCGCCCAGGGACCAGCTTGCCTTGCCGAAAACGCCACCGGCACACAGCAGCAACAACACTCCCGCGATGCCGCCGGCGATCAGCGACGCGTTGCTCCCTTTGGTGAAGCCGATGTAACCGCCGACAATTGAAATCACGCCGTAGAGTGCCGTGAGGACCGCGGCGATGACCTGAACGGTCGGAGTGGTATTCATGGCTGCTCCTTCGAGTATTGGGCTCGGCTTCCCGTCGCTAGCGAAAGCTGCGGCATTTCTACGGAATTAGACCGGCGCGAACAAGGGAAGGATCGTGGACCATATCAGACCGGTGCCGCGTCGTCGATATATAACGGGTATAGGGCGATTGCCTGGCGGGTGTCCGATCTGTCGTGGGGTGCCATTGCTCGTGAACGATGCGTCCCCGGTCCCTGGTCCCGAAGCCGTGCGGCGGTTTGCCAGCACGCGCTGGAGCATCGTCATGGCCGCCGGTCAACGGGATTCGCCCGAGTCTGAAGCGGCCCTGGCAACCTTGTGCCGGCAGTACTGGTATCCGCTCTATGCCTACGCCCGGCGGCGCTTGCCTGATGCAGAGGACGCTCGGGACCTGACTCAGGAATTCTTCGCCACGCTCCTGGAGAAAGACTACCTGCGGCAGGCGGACCAGCAGCGCGGCCGGTTCCGCTCGTTTCTGTTGACGGCCTTCCAGCACTTCCTGGCCAAGGAGCACGAACGGGCCCATGCCCGGAAACGGGGCGGCGGCCGCCGGGTCCTGTCGCTCGACTTTGACGGCGGCGAACAGCGTTACCACCGGGAGCCGAGCCACGAGACGACGCCGGAGGCCCTCTATGAGCGCGGCTGGGCCTTGATGTTGCTGGAACAAGGGCTAACCCGGCTGCGCGAGGAGTATGCCGGCCTGGGCAAGCAGCAGCTGTTCGACTGCTTGAAAGGGACGCTCACCGCTGGCGAAACGCCCAGGCCGTACTCGGAACTGGCCGCCGAACTGGGCATGAGTGCCGAGGCGCTCAAGGTGGCCGTCCATCGCCTCCGGCGGCGTTATGGCGAGCTGGTCCGGTCCGAGATCGCCCACACCGTCACCACGACCGGCGAGATCGAGGACGAAGTCCGCAACCTGTTCGCCGCCGTCCGGGCAAAAAAATCGTGAGCCGGCTGTAACCGGTGCCAATATTTCCGTCAGAATAAGGGGTGCCCGTTGAAAAAGAGGGGAAGGTCATGACGGAAGCCCTGTGCTGTCCTGGGTGTAAAGGGGAGCTGCCTGCCGATGCACCGGACGGGCTGTGCCCGCAATGCCTGTACCAGGGGATCCTCGAGGGCCGGGACGAGGCCGAGACACCCGTTCCCGGCCGGACACCGCCGACGGGGTTCGTGGCGCCGGCGCCAGCCGAGCTGGGCCGGCACTTTCCCCAGTTCGAAGTGCTGCAGTTGCTGGGGCAGGGCGGCATGGGCGCCGTGTACAAGGCCCGGCAGACGAAGCTGGACCGCCTGGTGGCCGTCAAGATTCTGCCCCCCGAGGTTGCCCGCGACCCGGCGTTCGCCGAACGCTTCACGCGGGAAGCCCAGTCGCTGGCTCGGCTCAATCATGCGCACATTGTCACCGTCCACGATTTCGGCGACATTGACGGGCTTTACTACTTCACCATGGAGTACGTGGACGGCCGTAATCTGCGCGACCTTTTGCAGGCCGGCGCCTTGCCGGTAGCGCAGATCCTGGACATCGTGCCGCAGCTCTGCGACGCCTTGCAATACGCGCACGACGAGGGACTCGTCCATCGGGACATCAAACCGGAGAACATCCTCCTGGACAGGAAAGGGCGCGTGAAGATCGCCGACTTCGGCCTGGCCAAGCTGGTGGGCCTGACGCCGATGTATCTGACGCTGACCGGCACGCATGAAGTGATGGGCACCCTGTTGTACATGGCGCCCGAGCAGATGAAGCATGCCCGGACCGTGGACCACCGCGCGGATATCTATTCGCTGGGCGTGGTGCTGTACGAGATGCTGACCGGGGAACTGCCCCTGGGCCGGTTCGCGCCGCCGTCGCACAAGGCAGCCGTGGACGAGCGCGTCGATCAGGTCGTGCTCCGCGCCCTGGCCCGCGAGCCTGGCGAGCGCTACCAGGACGCGGGCGCATTCAAGCACGATGTGGCCACTGCGCTCGGGGCAGCGGCAACAGGCGAGGCGCGTGGCGCCAGCGCCCGGAGAGCGGGGCTCCCGCTCGCGGCCCAGGGCAGGCGCGTCTGGCCCAGCGTTCGCTTTGACATCCGCACCCAGGGAGGTGAAGTGGCGGCGCGCGGGCTGATGTGTCGGGACGAAGAGGCATTAATTCTCGGCTTCGAGTTTGTCAAGAAGAGTGTCCTGAAGAAGTTCAAGGCCTTCTTGACGGAGCCGGGGCAACCTCAGGAAGTGCGTGTTCCGCTGCACGAGATTGCCTCGCTCGCGCCGGGCTGGGGTTGGGGCAAGCCGCCGCGCTCGCTGATCATGAAGGTCCGGCGCCTGACCACGCTGGCCGGCATGCCGGGGACCCAACAGGGACAGGTGCAGCTTTTCATCCCCCGCGAAGATCGCCCGGCCGTGCGGCGTCTGGTCGAGAGCATTGCCCAGATGACGCTCGAGAGCGGTTGGCCGGATCCGACCGGAACGCTCTTCGACCGCGACCAGGTACGGTCGGAAATCGGCGTACCGGCGACCGGTCTGCTCGTGACCGGCATGCTGACGTTTTTTTCCTGGGTTGCCGCCGGTCTGGCACTGGCCGCCGTCAAATGGCACGGGGAGATTGCCGGCATTTGGTTGGTGATGATGGCATTCGCCGGCGTGCTGATCGGCGCCGCGTCCGGCGTACTGATTGCCGGTGGGCTGAAGATGCGGCGGTGCCGCTGGTACCCGCTGGCCGCGACGGCGTCGATAGCGGCCATGATTCCCTGGTCTCCGGCCTGGTTGGTCGGCCTGCCCTTCGGCATCTGGGCCTGCATCGTCCTGGGAAGGCCGGCGGTGGTCGAGGCGTTTTTGAGCACGGAGCAAGGGGCGCCGTTGGCGCCGGTCGTGACTCCGAAGCGCCGAGGCTTTGTCGCGGGACGCTTCCTGTCGCTGGTTCACTCCATCGGTCGATTCGTAATTCCGACTCTTCCAGGGCGAAAGAATGCGGCGGCCGATCCTCAAGGGGGGCAGTCCTCGATCCAGAGTCCCGTACCGAGGCAGACCGTGGATTATCCCCGCGAGGGCTGACGGGGGCTACCTGGCAATGACTCCTTCGGGCGCGCCGGGCACGACTGGCGGCGCGTGCGCCGGCAAACAATCCTTTCCTTCCCCACGGTCAGATTTTTGCCGGTCGGCGTCGACTGGTATAAGCCTGGTCAAACGGGACAGCGCATAGTAGAGGCGTCCGGGATCGATGTCGCAGCGCTTGACGATCGGATACTGGTCCAGCCCAAGACGGGCATTCAGCCAATCATGCGTCTTGTCCGGATGAATGAGCACCTTCGCTTCGCGGAGGCGCGCGACCATGATGCGCGTCGCTGAATCGCCGAACCAGAGCAGCGGATAGCGGCTGCGCTGGTATTCGGGATCAAAGTCCGTGATGGCGTGAATGCAATCACAGGCATTCCCCTTATGGGCCGCCTCACCGGCGTTATCGGTGCACTGATAGCCGATGCTGCCGCTCTCCAGGAATTGCTTTTGCACGAGAAAGCGTACGTAAAGCCGCGGGATGCACTCATACGGGCCCCATTCCGAGACGCGTTCCTTTCCTCCCAGAGCGTAACCAATCGTGTCGTGGAGGTTCAGGTTCACGGGCTCGACGGGATGAAAATAATAGGGATGAATGACCAGGCTGGCCGGCATCCAGCTGATGGTATGGCACTCAATCTGTTGCTCCTTCCCATCGGCCGCTTCCGTCACGTGGATGACGGTCGCCCAGGAGTGCGACAGGCGGGGAATGCGGAGGGGGGTCCGTTGCGAAGCGAAGAGCATGATATAAAAATGTTCCCCCGGCGGCGGCTCCTCCAGTCCCACCCGCGGCAGATCTTTGGCAGGGGTCGGGGGACGGACGGCAAACGTAGCGCAGCCCATCAGCCCGGGCAGGAGTGCGACCGCGAGCCACCTTCCATGATGCAGTCGTTTCATGACATCCTCGGCACTCGCATCCCGTAATGCATTAGCAGCCTGTTGAAAAATGTGTCTGGTACCTCGTGCGTAGAATCTGCGGTTTTTCGCAGGCCTTGAAGGTTCCAGACACCTTTTTCAACAGGCTGTTAGGTTTGTCGTGCTTGAGGCAGGTATCGGATAACCGGAAGCCGAGGTAGCCTGGCTGCTTTTTCTGGACTTCATGGATTTGTCGGAACAGATTTCCCCTCTTTGGTCCGTCCGTGCATGCCGGCAGCCAGCGCAGCTTGCCAGGAAAAGCGCCGCACGCTATCCTCCGCTCTCCGCAAATTCCTCCCATCTTGTTTAGAGTGTCACTTGCACTGTCACTTTTTCCCACAAGGGAAGTATTGGATGCGTTCGATCTTGCCGTTACTTTGCGGATAATAGGGCGAGGTTTTGACATGGGTCATGCCGGGTTATGCTAACCCGCCCGAAGGATTCTTCCAGTTTCAACGGGGGCGGAACAGCTCCGGGTTAAACGATCTGGACCATCCCTCATTCGACGGTTGACGAATCACTAGCATTCCTTCAGTTTTTCCCCTATCCTCTCTATCTGGCCGCCCCGGTTAACAAAGCAAGTGTGTCAGGCTGGTGAGCTGCGATGCTGATGACCGCCCGGATGAGTACCCGAGACCTGCTGGAGCAGCTGAT
>DASZFN010000394.1:0-8110 GCA_035939715.1 Gemmataceae bacterium
GGCCGCGCTCTCGGTGGTCTGGAGCTTCGTGGCGGCCTGGATCGCCCGGTCCGTACTCCTCCGCCCGCGCGCGGCCGACCAAACCGATGGGTTAACGCCAACCACGGCAACTGCCCTCGTGCGCAGCAAGGCCTCCTCGCTGGTGCTGTTACTCCCCATGATGTTCATTTTGGTTAGTATCCTTCTCCTGCCCGGATGGATTGCCGGGCTGGTGAACCGTGTCCTGGGAATGGGGATCGGTGCGCTTCTGGTGGCCATGCTGTGGCCCGTGGTCTTGCTGACCAGTCTGGTGGTCGTTGTGATCCTCGTCGGCTGCATTTCCTACTGCCTTATGCCCGCGGCCATCGCGGCGGAAGGGGCGGATAACTTCGACGTCCTTTCCCGGGGTTACTCTTATCTCTTTCAACGGCCTTTCCTTTTCGGCGCGTGGTGGGGACTCGCGCTGGCCATCTCTGGCCTGCCTTTGCTGGGAGGGTTCCTGCTCCTGCGGCAGGGACCGAACCTCCTCGGCCCTGCGGGGAGGTCGGCGCTGGGGGCGGCGGGGGCGGCGCTGTCTCTCTCCCTCTTCTGGACGTTGCAAACCCTTGTTTACCTGAAAATGCGGCGGGCCGTGGACGAAACCCCCGAGAACGAGATCTGGGTCAGCCCCTTCGACCGAAAGAGTCCTAGAGCGAAACCGGAGCCGAGTGCCGCCCCGGCAGACACTCCGCCGGGCCGTGCCGGCCAACCGGAACCCCGTCCCACCCCGGAGTCCGGCCTGGGGCCCGCCCGGACCACCCCGGAGAAAGGCCACCCCGAACCGGAAACGGCTCCGGAGCCGCTGCGCCCGCAGCGAACCGAGGTTTCCTTTTGGGATACCTTGAGGTCGAGGATGGACCTGCAGCCGGCCCGGCTGCTGGCGCTGTTGATCGGAGCGTTCTGGACCGCCCTGGTCCTGGCCGGGGGCGCCCTGGCCGCGTGGGCGTTGGCCGCGGGCCCGGGACAGGGGATGACGGCGGAAAACCTCCGGGAAGCCGTCCGGACCTTGGCCGAGCAACGCCCGGGGACACTGCTCGGGATAGCCGCCGGCGTCGTTTTGCTGGGGGCGCTGGGGCTGGGGAGGTGGCTCAAAATGGTGGCCCGGATGGCCGCGGTGGCTGCGGTCTTTGGGGGCAGGATCACCCTGAAGCCGGTTTGGCCTTTCGCCGGCCGCACGCGGGGCCTGGGGGTCGCCAGTGTTCTTGTCGCGGCGGCCGGCATCGAGCTGCTCCTGGTAGCGGGTTTTCTCGCGCCGCTGGCCTTCCAGGGGACGGGCACCTGGGTGGAGGTAGCCATTCTGGGCGGACTGGCGGTCGGCTTGTTGGGACTGGGGGCTCTGGGCCTGGGGGCGGTGGCCGTGGAAGGGCAGCGGCGCGAAGGTACCCGGCCGGGCGCGGCGGAGATTTATCTCGGCAACGGACTGGAGACGGCGGCCTCGGCAGCGGCCAACCTGGTGCTTGTGCCCCTGCGCTCCGTGACGGTCCTTGGCCTCGTCTGGTTGGCGTGGCTCTTCGCGTGCGCGAGCCTCTCCTGGTCGGGAGGGGAGAAAGTTCAATGGGTCCGCTGGGGGCAGGCCAGCACGCTGGTGCCGGCATCGGAAGGGGGGCTTTACCGGGCGGCTTCCGCGATTGCCGGCATCTGGTTCCTGCTCCTCTTGGGTCTCTTGTTGATGTATCCGCTCTCGTGTGCCCTGACCTGGGGAATAACCTGTTACCTGCGCGCCCGCCAGCAGACCGAAGGCATTCCGCCCGGACATCTGGAGCTGAGCGCGGCAGAACGGCAGGGGTTGAGTTCCGGGCGCCAGAAGGGCAAGAAGTTTCTTGAGGATATGCAGAAGAAGGCCCAGGACCGCGTGCGCTCCAGACAAACGAAGGCGGAGCAAGCTCAAGAGGCCGTCACGGGCCCCGAAGTCGCGGCCGTCCCGAAGGCCGAGGACCGGCCGGACTCCGCCGCGCCGCTGGTGAAAATCCGCTGTCCGAAGTGCCGAGCCTTGAACGACGAATCCGCCAAGTTTTGCAACCAGTGCGGCGCCGCCATCTGAAGGAGAGATTCGGACGGCTTCCGAGGGCGATGACCGGTCCCTCGGTTTTGCGCGGAATGGGCGCTTCAAGGATACGTTTTATCCGCAAAGTGCTTCAGCATCTGCTTATGCATTGACTGCCCCTCGGTTTCACACCTCGGTTTCACACTGTCCCCTCGGTTTCACAGATGCCCGCAAAATTCGCCTAACAGGCCGCAAGCACCTCCAAGAAATGAGAGCCCAAGCAAATCGGCAAGAACGTCGCCGGCGTGCAGGGCGACGTTTCGAACCTGGTGGACCTCGACCGCTGTTCGCTAAGGTAGAGCAGGAGAAGTGCCGCCTCGACGTCCTGTTCGCCAACGCCGGCGTCCCGGCGTCTGCCCCGTTCGGGTCGATCAGCGAGGCGCACTTTGACAAGGCGTTCAACATCAACGTCAAGGGAGACAATTTGGACGAGAAACGTCGATTGGACCAAAGTCCAATAGACCCGCATTTTGAAGATGCTTAGGGTAATAAGCAGGTCGTGTTGCGGGCAGGTCGAAAATCGAGCGCCACGAGCAGTCACACTTCGGCTGGATCGATTGAGCACAACGGGGTTCTTTCAGGCAGATCGACCAGCGCTACCTTGGTCAACGAAGTGCTTTGCATTCCTCTGCCACAACCTGAGGCGCTTGATTCAGGAAACAGGAGACATGGGTCACGTCGCCAAATGGCAAGAGGGCTCTTCTTGTCCGCGATATGATGTCAACCCAGAAGGGGTGTTGGACCTGCGCGTGGTCCGCCGCCGCGGAGCTGGACGAATGTAGTTTTTGTGCATTGTTCGTGAAGGAGAACACCATGAAGAGCAAAGCTTGTCTTCTGTTGTGCAGTGGACTGCTAGTCATTCTGGTGATCAGCCTCATGGCAGCCTGCGACAAGACCTCCGACCGGGTCCAGGCAAGCGATGAGGCCGGCGACACCAGGCGCAAGGCCGACGAGGCTGCCATCCGCAGGGCCACCGAGGAGTATAGCGCGGCATTCAACCGAGGCGACTTGCAGGCGTTTATCGCTCACTGGGACAGCAACGCCGAGTACATCGATGAGACCGGCAACGCAACCAGAGGGCGCAAGGCCCTCGGCCTTTTGTTCGGGAAAAGCATTGAGGAAAACAAGGGGTCGAAGTTGCGCGTTTGGATCACCTCCACGCGTTTTCCCAAGCCCGACGTAGCCTTGGTCGATGGATCGGCGGAGTTGACCGCCCCCAATGGGACGCAAGACACCGATCCTTATACCTCCCTTTGGGTCAAGAACGACGGTCGCTGGCTGATCAGCAGCGTGCGCGATTTGTCTGGTGAGGCGGATGCGGCCTCGACCAGCGCCTCCGAGCAGCTCAAGCAACTGGAATGGCTGGTCGGCGACTGGGGGGACACCGTGGACAAGGTGGACGTCCGCATTTCCTGCCGATGGGCGCAGAACCACAGCTTCCTGGTGCTGAAATTCGACGTGAAGCAGACGGATAAAGAGTTCACGATGGATCAATGGATTGGCTGGGACGCGGCCAAAGGCCGAGTCCGATCCTGGTACTTCGACTCGATGGGCGGCTTCGGCGAGGGCTTCTGGACCCGGGAAGGGAATCAATGGATTTCGGACATGACGGCGGTGCTTCCCGACGGCCGGACTGGATCGGCGCGCAACAGCGTGCGCTTCGTGAATGAGAAATCGTGGGTGTTTAGGTCCACGGATAGGGAGATCGATGGCCTTCCAATTGCCGACGTGGAAGTCGGTTTTGCGCGGCAGCTGGCGAAGCCGTGAACCACGGTCCCGGCCCATCGAGTCAAAGACAGGCGGGAGAACATCCCTGGATCCTTCTTTCGGAAATCAATCCATGAGATCTCTCAAATTCATCGCGCTTTTGTCGTTGCTGTTATTAGTTCCTGGCGAGTCATCATCCCAGGGCCGCGGCGGACGCGGCGGTGGTAGTCGTGACGGCGGCGGACGCGGCTTTGCGGGAGCTGGGGCTGGCAATCGCGGCGGCAGTCGCGAGCCCAAAGCTGCTTCGAATCGAACACCCTCCTTGAGCGGTGCCGGCGGGGCCAGGCCGCCTCAACAGCCCAGTCGCGGGGAGCGCGGCGGCCGGAGCGGCTTTGCGGGAGCTGAGTCCGCTAATCGCGGAGGCGGCGCCCAGCGCGGTCCGGGGAACCGTCCCGATTCAGGCCAGCGCGCCGGCGCCGGCCGTGGACCTGGGCCTGCTCAACAGCCCAGTCGCGGGGGCCGTGACGGTGGCCGGGGCGGCTTTGCGGGAGCTAGTCCCGGTAATCGCGGCGGAAAAGACGACCGACCCGGTCCGGGGAACCGCCCCGGTCCTGGCCAGCGACCGGGCGCTGGCAATCGCCCGAGCACAGCGGACCGCCCGGGAATTGGTGAACGCTCTGGCCGCGGCAATCGGCCCGGTGTTGGAGAGAGGCCCGGCGTCGGCGAACGTCCTGACGTCGGTAACAGGCCCGGCATTGGAGAAAGGCCCGGTGTCGGCGAGCGCCCCGGCGCCGGCACTCAACCTGGCGCCGGCAACGCCGTCAATGCAGGCGCTGTATCGAGCCCCAGCCATGCAACGGGCTACCACTACCATTATCAGAACCACTATCAGCACCACCAGGGCTGGCATCAAGGCAGTTGGCAGAACTGGAACCACTGCCCGCCGGCCTGGCTCGGTACGGCGGCTGTCGCCGGGGGCTTGTTGGGTCCAAAGCCGACCTATGTGTACAGCAATCCCTTTTACGTCGCCTCTCCGTCGACGGCCGCCGGTTCGCCGCTCAACTACTCACAGCCCTTAACAGTGCCGGAGCCCAGCTCACCTGCGTCCGCCGCGCCGCCAACCACTCCTGCCAAGACTGCCGATACGCCGCGCGCTCCACAGGACACAGGAGAAATCCCTGTTCCCCCTGAAGTGCTCAACACTTTCGAGGCGGCCCGGAATGCTTTTGAGCACGGAGATTACGGCACGGCCCAGCGCGAGGCGGACAAAGCCATCGGCCTCATGCCCATGGACGCCGCCCTGCACGAATTTCGCGCTTTGACGCTTTTTGCCCAGGGGAAATACCAGGACGCCGCGGCCACGATCTATGCCGTGCTGGCGGCCGGCCCCGGCTGGAACTGGGAAACTCTGCGCTCGTTTTACCCAGACACCAAAACCTACACGACGCATTTACGAGCCCTGGAGGAGTATGAGAAAGCCCACGGCCAATCAAGCGATGCCGATTTTCTTGTGGCGTATCACTACCTCACGCTCGGTTACACGGCCAACGCCGTCAAGCAATTGAAGGAGTTCGCCAAACTGGTTCCCGAAGACAAGCTGGCGCCTCAGCTAATCGACGCGTTCGCCTCCCCGGACACGGACAAGCCGGCGGCGCTGTTGGATTAGCAGGCGATCCTAATGCCGCGCCGGCCGGCCACGCCTCGGCCGGCGCACGCTCGGCAAAAGCGAGACCAACCGACGTGCATCGGGCGACGATGCTGTTCTCGCGCAGGTGGACCTGCTGGCAGCCGACCTAGTTGGCAAAATGATTTGCGTTGGCGTACTGTCGAGGAGACATGCCGGTCCAGCGGCGGAAGGCGCGTGTGAAGTGCGCGTTTTCGGAATAGCCCAGCAGGAGAGCGATATCGGTCATTGAGTGTCGCCCGGTTCGCAGCAGATCGAGCGCGCGCAAGTGGCGAACCTGGTCCAGGAATGCCTTGTAGGGAATTCCCCAGTCGTTGAGCCGGCGCTCGAGTGTGCGAACGCCAAGGCCGACCTCGGCTGCCGTGTCTTGGATCGTTGGCCGGCCATACGGCATTAGCTTCTCGATGGTTTGAAGGACAGTCTGAACCAGGTTCTCGCATTCGGATGGAACGGGCATTCCGCTCTTTCCGGCTTTCCGGAAGGTCTTTGCCGAAAGAGGCTCATCCAGCCGCGCACTCTCCAGGATCAGTCCGTTGGTGTGTCTGCTGAAGGCGATGCGCGGTCCATAGATTCGCTCCAGCTCCAAGACATCGGGAGGACGCTCATGCTCGAAAAAAGCCGAGACCGCGACATCTTCCGCGAGTTGCACAACCTTGAGCGCGACCGCCAGGCTGCCTTCAATGAAGTGCCGAGGATTTTCATAGGTTCGCCCCTGGAAGCGGAACTCCAGCACGGTCTTGCGGGGGCCCTCGTGCAACTCAACCTTGGTCCCGGTGTGTAACAGGTGCATGCGACGGCAAACAACGTTCAGGGCGGCGCGCAGCGTGGGAGCCTCTTGCACCGCCTTTGCCCAGGCTCCGCCCTGGTGGAGGGAAAACGCAGCGCCGACATGGAGGCCGAAGCATGTGTCCCCGGTCATTCGCGCGGCCTGATTGACCAGCGCCAGGCTGCTTCGCCGCGGCACCAGGGCGTCGGGATCGTTAAACGGCAAAGGAGGCATACCCGCTCGGGCTAAAACGAGCCCCGGCTTAACGCCGCGCGCCGCGACCAGCTGCGGAATTCCGAATAGGCAGCGAGCTCGGTGGGTGTACGGCTCTTGCATATGGCCGAGTGTAACGTGCTGTCGCCAAATGGCAAGAAAGTTCTTCCGTTCACAGGTATGATGTCGGATTTCAATGCACGGTTAGAGCCATGCGACTCCGCAAGTCATCGCCCCGGATCGACTGCTAAGGAGGTTCGCGCGAATGAGATCTGCAAGTCATCTTCAGAGAGCTGCCCTGGCGTTTGTTTCCGTAGTGTTGGTTGCCGGCGTGGCTATCGTGGCCGCTCAGAATCGTTTCCATTCAGGACAGGCTTCGGCCGCAACCGTGGCGTCGCAAGACCAGCCTTTGACAGGCAATCCACTGCGCAAGGCCTACTTCGGAGACCTGCACGTTCACACCGGCTGGTCGAACGACGCCTACCAAATGAGCGTCCGGACGACGCCGGACGACGCCTACCTTTTCGCCAAGGGAGAAGCTATCCGCCTCCACACCGGAGAAGCGGTCAAGCTGATCAAGCCGTTGGACTTCATGGGCGTGACCGAACATGCCGAATACCTGGGCGTCATGGCCAGGCTCCAGGACCCCAAAAGCCCGCTGTACAATCATCGGATTGCCATGGACCAGAGAAGCAAGGATGGCGATGTCCGAGTCAAGGCGATGCTGGAGATCATGGGATCGGTCATGAAGGGCAAGCCTATCCCTGAGTTCATGGACAAGAAGATGGTCGGGGAAATCTGGCAAGACATCGTCAAGACGGCCAACAGGCATTACCAGCCGGGCAAGTTCACGGCGCTCATCGGCGTGGAGTGGTCGTCGTGCGGGCCGAAGGGAGTGACCAACTTGCACCGCAACATCATCTTCCGCGGCGACAAGGCGACCGATGCTCCCTTCACCACCTTCGATTCGATCAAGCCGGAGGACCTGTGGGCCTTCCTGGAGAGCGCCCGCAAGCAGGGGTTCCAGGTGCTGGCCATTCCGCACAACCCGAACATGAGCGACGGCCTGATGTTCCGCCCCGAAAACTCTGATGGCCAGCCGCTTGACCGGGCTTACGTGGAACGCCGCATCCGTAACGAGCCCCTGGTGGAGGTCAAGCAGATCAAGGGGACCTCCGAAACCCACCCGCTCCTTTCTCCCGACGACGAGTTTGCCAATTACGAGCTCCTTGACTTCCCAATGGATCCGGTCAATATCGGCAAAGTCCGGGGCCTGGCCAAGGGCAGCTATGTGCGGGATGCCTACCGGATGGGACTTGTGATCGAGGAGCAACTCGGCATCAACCCGTACAAGTTCGGAGTCATCGCCTCGGGGGACACGCACAACGCCGCTAGTCCATACCGGCACGACAACATGTTCGGCCACATCGGCACGGATGACGACACTCCCGAGCAACGGCTTCACGGCCAAGGGCCGATGGCCGCCGTTATTAAGCTTTGTGGCACGTGCGGCCTGTGCGGCGTCTGGGCGGAGGAGAATAATCGCGAGGCGATCTTCGACGCCCTGGCGCGCAAGGAGACGTTCGGCACGAGCGGCACACGGATCCAGGTGCGTCTCTTCGGCGGTTGGGACTACGCGCAGGGAGACGACAAGCGCCGGGACTTTGCCAAGATCGGC
>DASZFN010000395.1:0-2625 GCA_035939715.1 Gemmataceae bacterium
AGACCGGCATCCGGGATAATGCGCGTGACAAACACCTTCGGCTTGGCGGCCATGGCAGAACCCCTCAATCCAGTGCATTCCCATTTGTGTATTGTTTAACCCGGAGCCAGCGGCGACGGCGGGACGCTCCCAGCTCCGCCGTCGCCGCTGGCTCCGGGTTAAACAACCAGCGCTATGCACGCTCTCAATACTGGACGCTTGACTGTGCGATAAACTACTTTTTGAGCATCTCGTCAAGACTCGGTTGAATGGCATCGGCCCAGATCGTGTAGCCCTTTGGCGACAAGTGTAAATAATCCGGCATGATCTCCTTGGTCAGGCTGCCGTCTTTCTCCAAAAACTTGTCGCCAATGTCGAGGTAGCGCACGAGCTTGCCGTCGTCCAGCTTGGCGATGCGCTCATTGATGTCCTTGATCTTGTCTCGGATCTTGTCGCCGGTTTTCGGACTGCGCGGAAAGACGCCAAGGAGCAATAACTTGGCGTCCGGCCGCTGCGTGCTCAGCTCCTGCACGATGGCGGTGACGCCGGCGGCGATGTCCTCCGGAGAATTGCTTCCGGTATTGTTCGTGCCGATCATGAGCACGACTACTTTTGGATGGATGCCTTCGAGCTCCTTGCCCGCGCGCAGCCGCCAGAGGACGTGTTGCGTCCTGTCCCCACCGATGCCGAAGTTGGCGGCGTGCAGCGGCTCGTAGCGCTCCTTCCAGACCTGCTTGCCGTTTCCTTCCCAGCCTTGCGTAATGGAATCACCTAGGAAGAGCACATTCACGTTCCCTTGCTTGGCCCGCGCCACATACCGCTCGTGCCGATTCATCCAGTTTTTGTCCTCCTTCCCTGTGCGGTCCTTGCGCGGCGCGGGCGTCACGGCATCGGAGGCCGGTTTCTTGTCCTCGCCAAGCGCGGCCAGCGGAGCGAGGAGGAACACAACCAGAAGGAGGATCCGAATTGCAAATCGTGGCAGGGAACGTGTGTTGCTAGTCATGGTGGTTCCTTTCGCGACGCGTTTCAGGATTGCCGAAAACATGCCGGGCCTCGCCGGCAGGCAATGGTAAGCGTCCCGCCGTGGCTCCGTGAGCCTTATGTTAGGCGCGAGGGGAAGGCACGGCCATCAAGAAGGCCCGTTCGGCGCATAAAGAAACCCAGTTTCTCGAAGAAACCGGGTTTCTGAAGAAGATCAGGAGAGCGTGCTATTCGTTGCCGTCATGGACCATCGGTTCCAACTGCTTGGTGTTCCGCTCCACGGCGAGAACGATGGTGCGTTCTTCGATGCCGTCGGCGGATACGGCGGTGGCGGGAATGATTTGCCGGCTGTCCGGCAGGCTGAAGCGCATGGTGAAGGTCCCGTCCGGCCGCAGTTTGACGGGCTCGCCCTGCAGCGTCACACGGGCGTTTGGCTCCGTGGCGCCATAGACGATCAGCTCGGCATCCAGCTGGAACCAGAACTTCCGTTGCTTGCCCGCCAGCCAGGCGCCCGAGCCCATGCTCGTGACCGCCGGCGATCCCAGGGGCCTGCGCAACCGTTCCTCGAACAGCTGCTTGAGCTCGAGGCTGCTCGCCGTCGGATCGAAGCCGCCGGACATGGCGTAAATGCGGTCGGCCTTCTTCTGATCGATGTCCGACCAGTTCTCGTCAATGACATCGCTGACGCCGGCGCGTGGCGTGGACACCACGTTGGAACGTGCCAGGACATAAAAGCGGCCGCGCGGCGACAGGTAGCCGATGTCCACGCGGAAAGATTTTGGGGGATTGCCGACTTCGATGTACCAGTTATTGCAGCCGCCGTGAATGTCGATGTCCCGAAGAATCGTCTCGGCCGAGCTGGTGATGCCGTGGCTGCTGACATCGAGGACGCGCAGGATCGGCCGAGCGCCATGCCACTCCTGGCCAAGGGCCGCTTCGGCGCGCTGAACGGCATGCCGGGTCAGTTCCCAGTAGGCGTGCAGCCAATAAGGATCGCGCACCATGACGACGATGCGATCGCGGCCATAACCGGTCGGCAAATCCTTCGGCACCTTGGCAGACAGGTCCTTGGTCGGAACGCCCACCTCATACTTGCTCCGTTCGACCTCTTCCTCGGCGCTGGCGCCCTGCGACGTGTCGCGAGCGGCGGCGGCCTGGTGCTTGACGCGTGCATGGCGTTTCGTTTTGAGGACCGGCTTGGCCATGCGCCGCGGCGCAGGCTCGGGGACAAGGGCCTTGACCAGCTGTTCCTTCGACATGCCGCTCCAGCCGGCGATGCCTTTCCTGCGCGCCATATCGGCCAGCACCTTGCGGGTGCAGGCCAGCAGTCTATCCTTGGTCATGAAAAGAACTCCCCAGCACCTGCCAACGCCAGGCGCATATGTTAAATGTCACGGGCCATCCTTGAGGCAGCCGGACTCCCGGACATCCGTTTCCTGGAGAGTCGAGTCAGTTCCGTCAACCCCGCCGGGGACTGGGAAGGTGTCTCGGGCGGAGGTCAAAAGGCAAGCGCAGGTGAGTGGTCGGCCAGTCGCCGCAGAGGTCTGGGCAGGCAGTGCCGGAACAAAAAAAGGCGAGCTTCTCTGGTGGAAAAGCCGCCTCTTCAGTTCCCGAACCCGATTGAGGACCGCAATAGGTTGACTGGCACAGTCGCTGCCTCTGCTA
>DASZFN010000396.1:0-4207 GCA_035939715.1 Gemmataceae bacterium
GCCGAAGCCGGAACTCACGCCCGCGGAGATGGCGGCCAAGGCATCGCTCGCCTATTACCAGCACGTCGACGCCATGCTGATGGAATTGCAGAAGAAGAACCGCCGATCCGGTGACTATGAAAAGACGGTGGTCTGGCACGAGGCGTATGCGAAAAAGATCCAGCAGCTGCCCACGGAGTATGTGGATCCGGAGCTGGTCAAGTACGGCGTTCGCGCCAGCAACCGCTTATCCGCCCTGGCCGATTCGCTGCGCGGCGTCGCCGTGCAGGTCCAGGCTCTGGAGACCGGCGTGAGCACCACGATCTTTGTGGGAGCCACTTCTCGGGGTCCGCTCGGCTACTCCAATTCTTCGCCGGACTCGCAACTCGACTCGAACTTACAGCAGATCCGGACGATGCAAGGAGAACAGATTGCCATGGGCGCCGGCGACCGTCTGAAGATCTGGAACATGATCTACGACGATAACCGGGGAACGGCGCAGAAAATGAGCGAGAAGTACAAGCTCAACTTCGAGGAGATGCCCCGGAAGTAGTGGCTTGCGCGGCAAGCTGGTATTGCAGGCATTGGACCAAAGTCCAATAGCCGCGTTTTTCTTACCGCTTACATTGTTGAGCACAAGACAAACTACGGTTTATGGAGGATTACATCATGCGCATGCATCGCTTAGCGATTGCGCTGGCTGCTGCCGGCGTGGCACTTGGCGCCGCGGCAGCCCAGACCCAGCCTGCCGCCCAGTCCATTGCCATCCGGCTCCTGGTCCCGGCCGGCGCCCAGGTGGAATTCGACGGCTCGAAAACGACCATGACAGGTCCTTCGCGCCAGTATGTTTCGCCGCCTGTCCCGGTCGGGCGCGACTATACCTACACGCTGAAAGTGATCGTCAACGACAAAACGATAACACGCGAAATTCGCGTACGTCCCGGTGCGGAGAACGCCTTCGACCTGCGCCGCGACTTTCCCGCGCTTGCGCGGACCACGTCCGCTGGCAATCAGCTCGCGAAAAACACTGCCCAGCGGCAGTCCAATTACGCGCGCAACCGCGGCATGACCGAGGACGAGGCCTTCAAGCTGGGCGTCGACGCCTACGTCTACGGCTACCCGCTCGTCACCATGGAGATGACCCGGCGCGTGATGACCAATGCGGCCGAGCCGAAGGACAGCCACGCCCCCATGGGCCAGTTCCATAACTCCAGGACCTATCCGAGCGCGTCCTTCCGGGACGTCACCGCTCCCAACGCGGATACGCTGTACTCCACGGCCTGGCTGGATGTATCCAAGGAGCCCTACGTCCTGAGCCTGCCGGACGAGGGCGACCGCTACTACCTGATGCCCATGCTGAGCGGCTGGACCGACGTCTTCCAGGTCCCGGGCACGCGCACCACCGGCACCAAGCCGCAGAAGTACGCTATCGTCGGCCCCAACTGGAAGGGCGATCTGCCTGACGGCGTCAAGGAACTGCGCGCGCCCACGAGCATGGTGTGGATCCTGGGCCGCACCTATTGCACCGGCACGCCGGAGGATTACAAGGCCGTGCACGAAATTCAGGACCAGTATTCCCTGGTGCCCCTCAGCGCGTACGGCAAGCCTTACACCCCGCCCCCCGGCAAGGTCGATCCGAAAATCGACATGACCACGCCGGTGCGGGCGCAGGTCAATCGCATGAACGCCGCGACTTACTTCACCCTGCTGGCCGCGCTTATGAAGGACAACCCGCCGGCCGAGGCGGACGCGGCGATGGTCGCCAACCTGGCCAGGATCGGCATTGTCCCGGGGCAGGACTTCGACATGAGCAAGCTCGATCCTGCTACCGCCAAGGGAGTGGAACGCGCTCCCGGCGAGGCGCAGGTAAAGATCATGGAGCACATGAAAGCGGCAGGCACGGAGGAGAACGGCTGGATGTTCGCGACCAGGACCGGCCTGTACGGCACAGATTACGTCCAGCGCGCCCTGATCACTGCGATCGGCCTCGGCGCCAACCGTCCCCAGGATGCCGTCTACCCGACGTCCGAAACGGACGGGACCGGCAAACCCTATAACGGCGCCAAGAAGTACGTCATGCACTTCGACAAGGGCCAGACTCCCCCCGTCAACGCCTTCTGGTCGATCACCATGTACAACGACGAGTACTTCTTCGTGAACAACCCGCTTAACAAGTACACGGTCAGCCCGCGGAATAACCTGAAGTCGAACGATGACGGCTCGGTCGATCTCTACATTCAGCACGAATCGCCCGGCAAAGACAAGGAAGCCAACTGGCTGCCTGCCCCTGCCGAGCGCTTCATTTTGATGTTGCGCATGTATTGGCCGAAAGAAAAAGAGCCGTCGATCATCGACGGCTCGTGGAAGATACCGCCGGTGAAGCCTGCTCCATAACGGTTGGGCGAGGCGGTCGGGGCGGACCTGTCCGCCCTGGCCCCTCGCCTCTTGCCGTTTTGGCCGCAGCAGTTTAGCCGAGTTTAGCCGCGACCCGATAGGCGAGCGCGCGATCGGGAGGACAGGGCCGCGCTCCCCTAACGGGTCGCGGCTAAACGAATTCAGGGCCCATCGTCAACAACCGTTCTGGAGGAGCATCATGAAACCGTTATGTGGCAGTCTCGCGTCGTTTGTAGTCTTTTTCAGTCTCGCCCCCTTGTCCCGGGCCGATGACAGTCCGTACCAGGACCTGCTGCGGCGTTTGCCCGATTCCACCAACATCGTGGTCGTCGCCGACGTGCAAGCCTTGCGCCAGGCGCTCGGCGTAGCGCCCGGCGCCACGCTCATAGCTTCCGACATCAGCAGTCTGCCAGTCGCCGCCAGCAAGTTCGTCATGGGCGCCCACGTGGACCTGAGCGAGCGCCGCCACGTGTGGTCGATCGCCATGTGTCAACACGGCCGCAAGTTTTCGATCCAGGACATTGCCAAGTCGGAAGGGGAGGCAGTCGACCAGGTGGTGGGGTACAGCGTCGTGCCGTCACCGCGCAACGCTTACTTCGTCGAACTCGGGCCGGAGACGCTCGGCGTCGGCTCGCCGGGCAACCGGCAGCAGCTCAAACGCTGGCTCGCGTACCAGAAGAACAACCAGCTTGCCGCCCTGTCGCCGTACCTCCTCCAGGCCGCCAACCCTTCAGACCCGGCGCTCATGACCATGGCCGTCGATCTGGCGGATAGCCTGGATCCGGCCGCCGTGCACCGCGGGCTGAACGGCTCGCAGGTCATGGCGGGGCTCAAGAATCCCAATTACGAAGCGGTTGCCAAGACCCTCGTGCGCGTCAAAGGCTTGACGTTCACCATCCAGTCCGGCAGTCCCCTGAACGGCAACCTGACCGTGGACTTCGACACGGACACCGGCGCCATCATCAATTTTGCCAAGCCCCTGCTGCTCGAGATCCTGCAGAACGCCGGCGTCTATGTTCCGGACTTCGACGACTGGCGGCCCCGGCTGAAGGACCGCTCGATCGGCATCAGCGGCCCGCTTTCCTTCAATGCCCTGCGCAAGTTCGGCGCCCTGATCCAAACGCCGGCGCCGCAACCCGAGGCCGCCGACATGGCCAACTACAGTTCGCTTTCACCCGTCGAGCAGATGAAGACCTGCTCGCTCCGCTATTTCAAGAACGTCAACCAGATCCTGAAAGACCTGAAGGAGGACAAGACCCGAAGCGTGAAGGGCCTGGCCGACTGGTACGACAAGTACGCCGGCCAGATCGATAAGCTGCCGATCTTGAACGTCGATCCGCTGCTGATCTCCTTTGCCTCGGCCACCAGCGAGCACTTGCGGGCCATGGGTTCGTCGCTGAAGGGCATCTCGCTGCAAAGCGGTTACCTGCAGCAGCAGAAGGCGGAAGGCCAGATCTACAACGCCCCCAATTACACGGGCAACTACAGCGGCTACAACGCCTACGGCGGCTACTGGGGCGGCGGCGCTGCCAACCTCGCCAACAATGTGGCCCTGTACCGCTCCGGCACGGCCGGCGGCGTGACCACGGTCAACAACTACGCGCAGGTTTACCAGCAGCAGCTCCTGCTCGTCTCGCAAGGCGAGGCGGCGCGCGTGGTCCTGTGGCAACGCATCGACGACGAAGTGGCCGGCGTCCGCCGCCAGATGACCCAGAAGTACCAGACCGAATTCTAAAATAGCGTACACAAATCGGCAACATACCACTGTAACCCGAAGCGCCAGCGAGGGCCTCGCTAACGCTTCGGGTCAGTATGTTGCACCATCTTTTCGTAA
>DASZFN010000397.1:0-6712 GCA_035939715.1 Gemmataceae bacterium
TTGCGGGCTGAGGCAATACCCGCAACGATTACGCGCTGCGGCGCGTACACGACTCTGTACGTCCGCAGGGATGTGGACCGAAGCCATTTTAAGAGAGTCGTGGTTTGAGCCCGCGGGCGACGGCGACTCTCAGTGCTTGAGCCTTCCGCAGCAGGCCGCGGCGGTAGGTACTCATCAGCTCATCCAGTTGTTGTCGTTCCGCTTTGGAGACTTGACCCTCGCGATTTTTCGCCAGCAGTTCGCTCAATTGCTCTTGTTGCGCGGGCTCGAGCTCGGAGTCGCACACAGCCAAGACTTGCTCATCGGAGAGAAGTTCGATCGAAGGTTCTGCTCCGGCCCGATCGATCCATTCGACGAGAACTTCGTTGAAGGGGCGATTGGTGCGCGCGGCGACCGCGCGGGCACGCTTCACGAGATCGTCGGGAAGCTCTAATGTCACTACTTCGCTCATCAGGATCCCTTTTGCTTCGAACCTGCTCGGGGGCATTGTAAATACGAATTGACCCGGAAACAATACGTGTGCCGCAAGGCCATTGCTTCTTGTCAGGAAGCCAGGGGAGGCATCGCGGACGGCAGTGCCTCGACTCCGACGATTTTGGATAATGGCACAAATTCTGTGTGATCGCAAATCGGGTCGGCTCCTGCCGATTCGGGGACGCCGATCTTGACGTACGAGCGTGCCAGAAGATTCATCTCGGGGTGACGAACCTCAAATATCCGGCCGTCATTGACGACGATGCGAAATGGTTGAAACGGCTTCCCCCGCAACAGTTGCCGAAAATTCTCCCGTTCCATTGACAGCGTCTCCAACAATGCGGCGCATGTTTAACGGTCAGGATTCGACCGGGCGAAGCGTGGCGTACGGCCTTTCTTCGTACATCTTATCAGGTTTTTGGCCTATGAGACGCATGCTGAAAGTGCCGACTTTTCACGCCAGCTAAACTCGGCCGATTCCGCCAATGGCAATGGTCCGCGCAAGGCTTTGTATCGGGGAACCTTCGTCAGCGGGTTTGACGTTTCCCCGGCGGGGGGAATAGTTGGCTGTTGCCCCCTATGCGCTTATCGTCAGGAGGATGAAGCCGTGACTGTTCCTACCCGTTACTTTCTGGCTGCCGCGGCGGGGCTGTGCATGGCCCTTCCCCTGCCGGGGCAGGAGCCGGCCCGCCTGGATGTGGATTCCGGCCCGGCCATCACGCCACGCCTGGAAGTGTCCGCCGACCAATCTCTCGCCAATACCATTGCCGAGCACCTGCGGCAAAGCGGCCAACTGCACAACTATCGCATCGACATCAACGTGCATGACGGCGCTGCCGAGCTGACCGGCTCGGTCGTCGATCAGCTTCAGCGTGAAGAGGCCCTGCGCCTGGTGCAGGGCGTGCCCGGCGTCGACCGCGTGCGCGACCAGCTCACCCTGAGCGGCCCGATCACGCAGGTCCTCGGCCAGGCGACCGCCGAGCAGGCCCCACCGCCGCGGCGTGTGCCGGGCGTCGTGGCAGCCGTTCCCGGCGCCGAACCGGTGCCGATCTACCAGGCTCCTACCCCGGGCCCGTACGATCTGAACCCGCCGAAACTTCCGCCATACGCCTGGCCGACGTACGCACCTTACAACAACTATTCGCGCGTGGCCACGCCCCTGGCCTACCCCTACGAATCGTGGCCGTTCATTGGACCCTGCTACCCCTTCCCCAAAGTGCCGCTGGGCTGGCGCTCCGTCAAGCTGGAATGGCAAGACGGCCACTGGTGGTTCAGCAAGGTCGGCAACAACCACGATTGGTGGCGGCTCCGCTTCTGGTAATCGGTTGAGTGGTCATTTGTCATTGGTCATTGGTCATTCGCGGAGCGAATGACCAATGACCAATGACGAATGACGAATGATCACTGACGACTCACCATTCGCGACTCATCATTTCCAACGCTTCTCCCAAACGATCGATTTCTTGCTCCGTGTTATAGAAGTGTGTTGAAACACGGATGAGCAAGCCTTCCGGCCGTTCAATGATCGGCGCCTCGATGTGGTACTGCTCCCACAGGGTTCGCCGTAACGCCACGGGGTCCAGACCGGCGGGCAGGCGGAAGGCGGTCATGGCCCCGTGCAGCGCCGGATGAGTCGGCGTGGCCAGGCTCATACCTTTGATGGTCGAGAGGCGTTCGCGCACATAGCGGACCAGCTTCTCGATGCGAGCGTGAATGCCCTCTGGTCCAAGGCCGATCTGGAAGTCGAGCGCCGTCGGCACGGCAAGCCAGGGGCAGGGATCGCGAACGCCTTCCGATTCGTAATAGCGCAGCCGCGGCGTGGCGCCGAACTCGTCGCGCTGGTCCACGCGCTTCCTGTCGTGATGCCAACCCCAGCTCACTTGCAACGGCTGCAGCCGCTCTTCGCTGCCCGGCGCAAAGTAGAGAAAGCCGGAGCCCGTCGGCGCCAGGATCCATTTGTGACAGTTGCCGCCATAGTAGTCGCTGGCGATCTCCTCCAGGTTAAGCGGGATCATGCCGGGCGCGTGCGCGCCATCGATGGCGGAGACAATCCCATGCCCTCGCGCTTCCGCACATAGCTCGCGCGCCGGCAGGACTAGCCCGGTCGGTGAAAGGACATGACTGAAGAACAGCAGGCGGGTTTTGTCGGTGAAGGTCGTCCGCGCCGCACTCACAATCTCTTCAGGCGTCTCCGCCAGGATTGGCAACCGGAAGGTGCGCAGCGTCAATCCTTGCCGCTGGGCGGCGCGCTCCCAGCACCAGTGCATGGCGCCATATTCATGATCGGTCAGCAGAATCTCCCCCGGCGCCGCCAGGCGCAGGGAAGCCGCCACGGTATTGATCGCGGCCGTCACGTTGGCCGTGAACGCCAATCGATAAGGATCGCCAGCAAGGTAATGAGCCAGGCGCTCGCGCGCCTGCCAGAGCAGAGGCGGCGTCTGGCGGACCAGGAAATCCATCGGCTCCTCAGCGAGCCGGTGACGCAACCGCGTGACCTGATCGAACACCACGCGCGGCAAAGGGCCAAAAGACCCGGTATTGAGATTGATGACGTCGGCGTCGAGCAACATTTGGGCGCGGGCGTCTGCCCAGAAACGACTTGGCATGGATCGCTTGCACTCTCCAGGGCTGAACTTGGCGAAGATACTGCAAGACTTTCTAGAGAATGCCGTACTCCGCGAACACTTCCTGTACACTGCGGCCCTGGGCCAGCTCCTCGCGCACCTTGTTTTCGCCGATCACCTTCTCCAGGGCGCGGGGAAATGCGTCCTCGGCCAGCTCCGCCGGCACGATCACCACGCCGTCGATATCGCCGAAGACCCAATCGCCTTCGCGTATCTGGCAAGCGCCCATGCGAATCGGCTCTCCATGGCTGACGGCCTCGAGCCTGCCCTTGGAATCGAGCGGGCAAACACCGCCGGCAAACACCGGGAAATCCATTTCCAGAATCCGGCCGGCATCGCGCGTCAAGCCGTCGGTGACCACGCCCACCGCGCCATGAGCCCGCGCTGCCGTGGACAGCAGCTCGCCCCACAAGGCGCTGCTTCGGTCAGCCTGTGTCGCCGCCACCAGCACATCGCCCGGCTGCAACCCGTCAATGCACTCAAGTTCGATCGCGTAGGGCTTCTCAGGCATGGTCTGGGATACAACTAGGGCCAGCGTCCTGGCCCGGCCGAACAGTCGCCAGGTTGGTCGCAAAGGACGCACCTCATGGGGCAAGGCAGAATGGCGCCGGCCGAACTTGTCCAGCACATCCGCAATGACCGAACTGTAGAGTAAATCCAGATGCCGGCTATAGGCCGTAAAGAGGTCGGGCATCGGTCGAGTCCTTTTTGCTGCCGTGCCGCTCGCTCCCGGCGCCGATGCCAGCGTTCGTGGTCGGGGGGGAAGAGGCACTATGGCCGTTATTCAATCTATGACCGAGCGCCACCGGGGCCATCGTGGAAATTGACTTGACAGATAGGAGAACGTCGGTATACTTTCGTGCACTCACCGGCGGCCTGTCAATCTGTTTTAGAACAGGCTGCTAAAACTGACTGAGACGGAACCCCAGCCCGGCCTCAGCCATCTCAACGGACTTTCCCAGGAGGGGGACCCATGCTCGTACTTACGCGCCATGTCGGGGAGGAAATTGTCATCGGAGATGACATCTGCGTCACCGTGGTCGCCGTTCAAGGTGACCGCGTGCGTCTTGGGATCAAGGCGCCTCCTGCGGTGTGCGTCGATCGCAAGGAGGTCCATGAACGGCGTACAAGCTTCGCCCAGGAGCGATGTTCTTCCGAGGTATCTTGCCGAACGTAGCTCAATTGCCTTGCGAGTCCCCAGCTGAAATACTGAATATCGAATACTGAATACTGAATGTCGAAGTCCACGCCACTTCGACATTCAGTATTCAATATTCGATATTGCCTTGCGGCTCGCCATGCTGGGTGAGCCGACTATCCCTCAGACGGATTGTCCCACCGGCACCGTCGGTTCCTGGTCACCGACCCAGACCCAGCCATACTGCGTATTGCTCGGCGCCGGATTCTTGCGATATTCCTCCTTGAGCTGCGTTAGCTTATCCGTCTTGATGGCTTGCCGTTTCGCCTTGGGATCGATGCCGAACAGCTTGGCCGCATTCAAGCCGAAAATCTGATTCTTGACGTCGTCTGTCAAGTCCGGGTACTTGTACTTTTCGATGAGCTCCGGCTTCATCTTCAGCCGGCGCATGCGTTCGATTTGACCTTGCGGGCTGCCGCCCCAGATGGAGTCGGTGCCCCAGAGAATGCGCTCGGGGCCGGCCGTCTGCAGCATCTGGCCGAGCATGTGCATGCACATCACGGGATCCCGCGCCGAGGTTTGGTGGAAGGTGCTGCCTAGCTCGAAGTAGATATTTTTGATTTGCGGGTTGCGCTTCAGAATGCGAAAGATATCGCTGATCCAGTAGATTTCTTGCGGATCATCGGTCTTCGGATCCACCACCTTGGTCCCCAGGCCGGCGGCGATGCGGCCGAAACCGCGGAAACCCGAGTGGTAGACGATGAAATTCAAATCCGGCCAGTCCTTGGCCGCCTTCTCCAGGTCGAGCGGCGTACAGGCTTTCTCGTTGAAGAAGCCGAGCGGCAGGCCCTTGTGCACGCACAGGTTCTTGATGCCCAGTTTCCTGGTCTTCTCCCAGAATGGATAGGCGACCTTCTCATCGTCCATGAACCAGGCCTTCTCCCCCAGCTCGGCGCCGGTGTACATCTTCCAGGCGTCGATTTTCAGGTCCTTGACCTGGCGCTCCATCTCCTCCATTTCCTTGGCGCCCAGATTGGGTCGCAGCAGGCCGTGTGATAACACGCGCTGCGAGCCGGCAATGTCGTTGACGTATTGCCGTGTCGCCACCATCTGATCGGGAGGCAACGGGTTCTTGTCCCACTCCCGGCTGGGCACGCCGCTGATGATGGCCATGACGGTATCGCTGTCGCCGAACACTTCCTTGACGTAGTGCGCCCGGTTGAGCAAATCCAGGCTGCCCTGCACGTCCTTGGTAAATGGCCGCAGCACGCGAAAGAATTGCAGGACCTGCTTGCCCTCCGGCGTGTCGTCGTACCACTTGCGGCTGACATCGACGTGGTGCGTCTGCACGTCGAAAATGAACTGCTCCTTGGGCCATTTCTCCTCGAAAGCCTTTTGGTCTTCAACCTCGGCGGCGCTGACGTCATAGCAGTCGCCGAACACCTGGTTGAGGGCCACGAGCGCCGCGGCCGTGCCGCTGCCGGTGCGCAGGAAATCGCGCCGGCTTATGCCCAGACGCCGGGCGGCGTTGTCGCTGATCTGGATAAGGCGTGCCTCATATTCCTTCTGCTGCGGCGACTGCGGCGGTGGAATAAACTCTTCGTTCGATGCAATCCGCGCCGGGATCGGCAACGGGGCTTCGCTCTGAGCATCAAGCTCGCACTGGCGCACCCACATGGCTGTTCTCCTTGATAAGCGGTTTCCTTGATCTGGCGTTTAGCCGCGACCCGCCAGGGGAGCGCGGGCGGGGTCGCCGGCAAGCGCACGAACGCGCTCCCCTGGCGGGTCGCGGCTAAACGAGCCGTGCTCGTAGACGATAACCTGCCGGCTTCGTCGGAACAATCCTTTGCGTAAGAAAAATCGGCGCACCGCTTCGTAAGCGGATCAAGTTCGTCGCCGGCTTGCCTCTTGCCCGGTGCGTTAGAATGGGAGCAGAAGAATCTTGCCCGAGGAGCGACACCATGTCGAGGTTCTGGGAACATTTCATCGCCAACGGCCCGGAATACCCTGCCGAACCCGTACCGAACGAGCCGAACCCCGGTGAAGTCGAAGCGCTCGATGCCTTCTCGCGCGTCGTCATCAAGGTTGCCGAAAGGCTGCGCCCCGCCGTGGTAAACTTGCGCGGCAAACGGGGCAGGGCGGAGGGTTCCGGCTCCGGCATCCTCTTTACGCCGGATGGATTCTTGTTAACAAACCACCATGTCGTACAGGGCAGCGAGCGCGTGCGCATTCGTCTCGGCGAAGGCGGCGAGTTTGAAGGGCGCGTCGTCGGCGCCGATCCGTGGACCGACCTGGCCGTCGTGCAGGCGAACGCATCCGCCTTACCCTATGCGGAATTCGGCGATTCAGCACGGCTGCGCGTCGGCCAGCTGGTTGTGGCCATCGGCAGCCCGTTCGGCTTCGAGAGCACCGTGACCGCCGGCGTCATCAGCAGCCTGAGCCGGACCTTGCGGAGCATCACCGGCCATCTGGTCGA
>DASZFN010000398.1:0-1753 GCA_035939715.1 Gemmataceae bacterium
TTCCGGCATAATGTTGCATGGCTGTCCTCCGTTCCATGATGCCTGGGGCCGGCGCTAACCAGAACCCCGTTTCGTCATCATACGGGGGACAGCCACCATCCTTCGCCAAAGGCTTGGGCCGGGGCCATTACGGCATCTAGAGTTCTTATTACGGGGACCCCACGTCGACGACGCGTCTAACCAGCCGCTCGACGCCGATACAACGCGCGCCCTGGCAGATGCGCGATTGCGGGCGCTTGCTTTTGCTCTCGGATCTGAGCAAAGCCTGCGCGCTGGGGCGGAGGAAATAGATGATACCGAGCGGCTTGCTTACTTGCTGGATACGCTGCCCAAGCAGCGCCGCATGGCTCTGGAAGAAGCCCTTCGTGGGAATGTGCGCGCATTCGGCCAGCTAATGACGTTGCGCGATGCATTCAGTTCGCAGACCGACGAACGCGATCGGCAGCGTGCCCATGATCCAGCACGAAGGATTCCCCGTCATACCGCTGGGCGCGTCGATATCCGTCGCACGGGAGAAATCTTGCAGTTCAGGGATACAAGTCGGCCGCCGCACGGTGGGGAGACGGGAAGCGCCGGCCGAGCAGGCGGCCGGCTCTGGACAATGTGACGCTAGTCACAGGATCGTCGGTTCAGTAAGAGATTCCGCTCGTGAGGGGCCTCAGGGCCGCCACGTAAACATTGCCCAAGCGCCGCTTACCGCCGCCCTGGTCCGTCGAGGAAACCGATGCCTGCTTCAATCGTTGGCGACGCCAACGTGCGGGCCCTCGCCTACGTCTATTCGAGGATGAGCTGGGACGCCGCGGGGCGCGAAACTCCTCACGCGCGACGACGCGGCACATCGCCGCCAACATCGCGAAGCCGCCGGTGCTGTTGCGCCGAAATCAGTGATGCTGGTCCCGAAGGCCATCGGCTGCTCGGGTGAGCCGAGCGCTTTTCGAAAGGTGTTGCCCCTGGAGTTTTCAGTCCATTCAGGACCATGGCCTGTCACTAACCAACGGCCCAGACCTAGACCTTGGTGGCGACGGCTGACCGGATTGTCCCTGGCCTGTTAATGTTTTTTGTGCCGCGCGTCACAGACATTCCGGCACAAGAGACTAAACGTCGTGCTGTACTATGTCGGAGGAAGGTCATGAACACAACGTTCCATCCATATCGCTTGCCAGTCTGGAGTGGATTTAAGCGCTATTTTTTCGAGTGGCGGCAACGCGCTCTTATCCGTCGTGAGCTGAGGATGGTGAGCGATTGCCAATGGGAGGATATCATTCCGTCCACGCCTGCTCATGATGGCGCAGGTCGCGCCTGATGCCGCAACTCGCTGACTACTGATCGCGCAAGCCTTTATTGCCGTGAAGATCGTCATCACGGGCTTCGCTGACCATCGCTTTCTGCGCCAACATAGGGACCGAGATTTCGCTGCTTCGTCGCGTCGGCGCATAGCGATATGCTGGCGCCGGCGCCTTTGCTTGGAGTAGCAGGCAGCAGGGAGGTGGCCGTAGCGTCAACTCTGATCGGCAAACAGGCCGTCGTGATCGGCGCGGGCATGGGCGGGCTCGCGGCCGCGGGGGCACTCGCCGATTGTTTCGAGCAGGTGTTCGTGCTGGAGCGCGACACTCTGCCCTCGGAGCCCGCGTACCGCGTGGGGACGCCGCAGGCGCGGCACGTGCATGCGCTGCTGCTGAGCGGCCAGTGCGCTCTCGGCGAGCTGTTCCCAGGGTTCGAGCAGGATCTGGCGCGGGCGGGAGCCGTGCCGCTC
>DASZFN010000399.1:0-14111 GCA_035939715.1 Gemmataceae bacterium
CCCGAAGCCCTGGAGCTGCCGGCGTCGGTGTCAACGGATCGGGAAGGCCGCTTCCGCCTGAGCGGCTTTGGTAATGAGCGCATCGTGCACCTGAAGATCCAGGGAGACGGGATTGAAAACAGTTTCATCGAGGTAATCACGCGCGACGGTCCGCTGCCGGGGCTGTATACCGGCAATGAGAACAGCACTGCTTACGGGGCCGCGTTTGAACGCGTGGTTTGTCCGGCCAAACCCATCGTCGGCACGGTCCGCGAGCGCGGCAGCGGCAAACCACTCGCCGGCATTAGCGTGTTTTGTCCTGGGCCCTCCATGGCCGAGACCGTGACCGATGCCGATGGCCGTTACCGTCTTGCCGGCGCCAGCAAGAGTAAGGACTACACCCTCCAGGCCTGGGGCTTTCCCTATTTCAACTGTACGAAGCATCAGATCGCCGACACGCCTGGCTTTGAGCCGCTCACGGTCAATTTCGAGCTGGATCGCGGCATCGAGCTACGCGTGCGCGTCACGGACCGGGCCACGGGAAGCCCGATTCGTGCTTCGGTTGGCTACGAGGCGCGCCATGACAACCCACACCTCAATGATTATCCCTCGCTGCGGCACTCCGACAGCGCGAGCGGCTCGGCAAGCGATCTCGACGGCTGGCAGCGCGTGCTGGCTATTCCGGGTCCGGGCTGGCTCTTGATCAAGGCCGAGGACGTGAATCGATTTGTCCGGCCGGATCACTATGACGGTTGGGATGGCGGCCTGCTGCCGACCGCTACCGTCACGCTCGTGCCTGGACAGCACCACCGCATCGTACCCATCAACCTGGAGAAAGGCGCGCGTAGCCCGGCCTATGATCTTGTCCTGGAGTCGGGGCAAGCGCGAACGGGAACCGTGCTGGGTCCCGACGGCAAACTACTGACCGGCGTGCTTGTCGCCGGCCTGCGGCCCATCATTGCCAATGGCATGGAATTCGATCCCAAGCGTTTCCGGCAGAAACAGATCCTCAAGAACGGAACCTTCACCGCATTCGGAGTGGAGTCCGACCGCGCCCGCACCCTTGTCTTCTATCACGCAGAGAAGAAGCTCGGCAAAGTCCAGGCGTTTCGCGGCGACCAACCGGGACCGCTCTCGGTTCGCCTGGAGCCGCTCGGCGCCGTCACGGGTCGCTTGCTTGATGCCCGGGGCCGTCCGCTGGCGGGGCAAGGCGTGCGCGCCGAGCTGACACGCGATGACAAGGCCTATCACGATATGCCCTGGGAATTGCTGCACGGCCTGGGCCCGATGCTGGTAGTCACGCAGACCACCGATGCCACGGGCCAGTTCCGACTCGAAGGCCTGTTGCCGGGCCTGAGCTACACCCTGATCGCAGGGGAAGGAGACCTCAGCAAGCCCGACGCTGGCCGATCTCAAGCGGCCGTAGTTCGCTTCAGTCCGTAGAACGGAATTCATTCCGTTCGGCACCCGGAACGTCCCAGCGCTGAACGGAATGAATTCCGTTCTACGAGAGACGTCGCTTGCCAATCAAATAGACGAAGTCAGGCCAGGGCTTGCAGCAGGGCCTTGGTGTCCACGAGATCCGGCGTTGTGAAACCTTCCGTGAAGGTGCCGTATACGGCGCCTAGCGCGGCGCGGGCCTCGTCACGGCGGCCGTGCCGTTGCTGGAGCCGGGCGAGGCTCATCGTGGCGCGCAGCTCCCACGCTTTGCTCTGCTGACGCCGGGCTATCTCGATGGCCTGGCGGAACCAGTCCTCGGCCGGGGCGGCCTGGTCGGACGACTCGGCCAGCAGGAGTTCGCCCTTCTGGCGGCGCAGCTCGGCCTCCTGGATTCGCTCGTCATGTTCTTCTGCAATGGCCAATCCCTCGTCCAGCGCCCGGTGCGCGTCTTCGAAGCGGCCGGCCTGCGTGTAGGCTTCGCCCAGAGTGCTGAGCTGGAACGGGAGCGTCAGCCTGGCCCCGCCGGCCCGGAAGGCTTCGAGGCTCTTCAGGAGTAGTGGCAGTGCTTCTCCCAGCTGACCTTGCAGGACCATGGCGGCGCCCTTGAAGAACGTGCCCGTGGCGTGCCACAGGGCGAACCCTTGCGCGAGCGCGATCGCAATCTGTTCCTCGGCGACTGTCCGGACTTCAGCGCCGAGCCGGCAAAACTGGTGGAGCCAACCCGTGTGGTGCAGGGCGTAGGCCAGGCTGAACGGATGGCCGATGTCGCGGGCCAGTTGACGCATCTCCTGGTTGAGCTTGAGGGCCTGGTCGGGATAGCCCAGGTGCCACAGGGAGATTGCCAGGTTGCTGCGATGCGTGACGCCGGCATTGTGGCTGGTATGGGCGGCCCAGAACCTGGTGCGCTCGCGGTCATCGTACTCGGACACGGCCTTGGCGAAGCTGTCGCGGGCGCCGGCGAAGTCCGCCAGATAAAGCATCGTCTCCCCCGACATGAACAACGCTTCCATCAACATGCCGGGGTCGTTGAGCCGGCTGGCAAAGTTCATACCCTCGGTGGCCAGCTCCATGCACAGCCGCAGATCGCTGCGCACGGTGTGCCATTCCCAGATGCCCAGCATGAGCGCGAACAACTGGGACGGTTGGCCGACGCGCTCGCACAGTGCGCGCGCCCGGCGGAAAACCGGGCCTACTTCGGGCGCGGCATAACCGCGCGCCGCGATGTAGGCAGTGCCCAGCGGGCTCAGCAATTCCAGTTCCCGGGCGAGCCGCTCGGGTGACTCGTCCAGCGTTTCCAGCAGCGCCAGGCCGCGGGTCAGGTGGCCGATCGCTTCGATCTCCGCCGAGCGCTCCCGCGAGCGCAGCCCGGCCTTGAGCCAGTAGCCCACCGCCTTCGCAGCCAGGCCCGCCTCGGTGAAGTGGTGGGCGAGCAGCTCCGGCTGCGTCTCGACGGTCTGCGGGAAGCGCGCTTCCAGCGCCTCGCCGATCCGCCGGTGGAATTGCTGCCGCTTGGCCTTGACCAGCGCGTTATACAGCGCGTCTTCGAGGAGGGCGTGCTTGAAGATGTAATTACAGCGGGGCGGACGGCCCTTCGCGTACAGGATCTCCGCTTGCACCAACCTGGCCAGGTCAGCCTGGAGCGTCGGCTCGTCCACGGTGGCAACGGCGGCGCACAACTCGTAGCTGAACTCGCGGCCAAGCGTGGCGGCGAGCTGGGCCACCTCGTGGTTGCCCTCCATCCGGTCGACGCGGGCCATCACCAGGTCCTGGAGCGTGGGCGGGATCTCGTGCGCCAGCAAGGTCCTGGCCGGCGTGCCTCCTTCTGCCGCCTGCTCCAGCGGGCCCAGCTCCAGCGCCATCTTCGTGAATTCTTCGACGAACAGCGGTACGCCGCCGGCCCGATCATAGATCTGCTCAACCAGCGCGTCCGGCAGGGCGCTTCCGGTCTGCTTCCGCATCAGGTCGCCGACCTGGCGGCGCGTAAGGCGATTCAGGGCCAGCGTGGTCTGGTGGGCCAGCGCAGGCCAGGGCGTCTGGAACTCGGGGCGGAACGTCAGCAAGGTCAGGATGCGATCATGCAAGCCCTCGGCGAGGAACTGCCCAAGAAACTCCAGGGTGGACGCGTCCACCCAGTGCAGGTCCTCCAGGATAAACAGGACCGGCCGCCGGCCGGAGTAGGTGCGGATCCAATCCCGCAGGGCCCGGAACGTCTCTTCCCTTTCCCGAACTGGGGGCAGGCGGAGGGGAGGAAAGCGCTCATCCAGAGGAAGCGAAAGGAGCGAGGCAAACAGCGGCACGACGTCCGGCCGGGCCAGGTCGTACTCCTGCAGATGGCGAACCAAGCGGTCGAACCGGGAGGCCGGCGCCTCGTCGCGGCTGAAGTTGAGGAACTGCTCGAAGAAATCGCACGCCGGGTACAGGCCCGTATTTTGGAAGTGCGGCGCGCAGCGCCACTCGATGACGGACTCGTTATTCTGGAGATGCTGCTTCATGGCGTACACCAGGCGCGACTTGCCCAGGCCCGGCTCACCGATGAGCAGGACGACCTGGCCCATGCCTTCCTGGGCCTGCTCCCAGCGGTCCTGGAGCAGGCTGATCTCGTGGTCGCGGCCGGTCAGCGGCGTGAGCCCGGCCGGCCCCGCTGCCTCGATGAGGCTGCGGGCCTCGCCGACTCCCTGCACCTGGAAGAGCTCGATGGGCTGCGCCACGCCTTTGATCTTGCGCTCGCCGAGGCTGGTGCATTGGAACTGGCCCCGGAGCAAGCGGTGGCTGGCCGCGCTGCAAATGATCTGACCTGGCCCAGCGATATCCTCGAGCTGGACAGCCACGTTCCGCGCTTCCCCCACCAGCGAAACGGTGTCTTCCTTGGCCTCCACGACGGCCGGCCCGGTGTGGATGCCGACCCACGGATTGAACTCGAGCTGGTGTTCGCGGCGGAGCTGCTCGCCAAGGACCTTCATGTCCTCAAGGATGGCGAGGCCGGTCCGTGCGGCGCGGCCTGCGGCGTCCTCGTAGGCCACCGGGTAGCCGAAGCAGACCAGCAGCCCATGCTCGTTACACTGCACGATGGTGCCGTCGCCACGGCGCACGGCCTCCGCGCAGGCCTGCTGAAAAGCGCGCAGCACGGTGATCTGGTCCTCCGCGTCGAGGCGCTCCAGATACGCCTCCGACTCGAACACGTCGCAGCCACAGACGAGAACAGTCACCTGGCGGCGCTCGGCCTCGCGGACGCGGCGGCGGAACGAAGATGACGTCAGTGCGTCTCCTCGAGATGAGCCCGGCTGCGCCGGGCGCGGCTGGACTGTCGAAGTTCGAGGCGGCCACTGCTGGGAGGCCTGCGCCTCAGCAGCGGTCTGCAGAACGCGGCGCAGCTCCTCGGCGAAGTCGGCCGCGGTGGTGTAACGATCCTGCTGCCGTTTCGCCAGCGCCTTGAGGCAGATTTGCTCCAGTTCAGGTGGGATATCATGGTTGAGCTGGCGCGGCGGCTGCGGTTCGTCGTCGCGCACCTGGCGTAGCAACTCCCGTGTATCGGCGGCCTGAAACGGCACACGTCCGGTGAGCATCTCGTAGAGTACCACGCCCAGGCTGTAGACGTCGGTGCGGCCGTCGATGCGGTGCGCCATCCCCGTGACCTGCTCGGGCGACATGTACCACGGCGTGCCGGACACGATGCCTCTCTCACCGCCGCCGGCCTGCTTCTCATCGAGAGCGAGGCCGAAGTCCACGAGCACGGGCGCGCGGCCGGCCGTGAGGATGATGTTCCCCGGCTTGACGTCGCGGTGGACGATGAGCCGGGCGTGCGCCTGGGCCAGGGCGTCGGCCACAGCGGCCGTGATGCGGGCCGCCTCCGGCCAGGCCGGGCGATTGTCCGCAAGCCACCGGCCCAGGTCGGGGCCGTCGAGGAAATCGGAGACGATGTACACCTGCCCGTCTTGCACGCCGACGTCGTGCACGGTCACGATGCCGGGGTGGTTCAACTTGGCCAGCCTTCGCGCCTCCTGCAGACATTGTTCGCCCTCGGCCGGCGCTTGACCGGATTCCGCGCGCAATACTTTGATCGCGACGGGCCGGTCCAACTGTGTGTCGTGGCCGAGATACACGGCGCCGAAGCCGCCTTCGCCAAGGGCGCGCCGCACCTGGTAACGGCCGAAGGCCGCGGGCGGAACCGGCACAATCTTCGGCGAGGCCGGCGCACTCGGCGGTCCGGCCGATGCTTTGGGTGTGCTGTCCGGGGTCCATTGCGCCGCCAACGCCGGCATGGTCGGCGGATCGGCCACAGGCTTCGGGGTGAAGTCTGCGGTGCGCTGGACTGCCGTCGCCGGGTCGGCCACCGGCTCGGCCTGCTGTCGCTCCAAATCTTCCTCAGGTGGGCATGCGCCAGTCACAAACTGTCCCCATTTCAGGACCCATTTCAGGAATCTATCAGCCCAGAGAGCTTACGAAAGAATGGGAAGGCACTTTTCAGCATGGGAATCTCCTGAGCAGGTCAGAGCGAAGCTCCGACACCAAATATGTACGAAGCCGCGCACCGGAAGCTATTGGACTTTGGTCCAATTGCAGATTCGACAACACCGGCGGCAAGTCCTGCTGACCTGGCTCGCTGTGGCCCACGCGCTGGAGAGCGGTCTGCGCGGGCAGGTGGTCCAGATCAACCAGCGGAGAGCGGTCGAGCGTTCTGGACCATAGCATCGGCCAAGTATCGACCAATCAGTCAAATAGTGGGCCGGATTGATCCTCGTCAATGACCCTAATTGGCCTAGGCGATGTCGCGCATACTCACCAACTGCAAACGTCCGAACGGGTTGTGCATGGGACTGCCCGCCGCTTCCCTGGGACAGTCCTGCGTGAAGGCCTGAAAACGCGGTCCGTCCAGATCGGCGAGCACATGACCATCGTCCACAGGCTTGTCGCCCCGGGCGAGATAGCGGATAACCTCGATGATGTCAAAGCCGCTCGCTTCGGCATCGGCCCGTTTCATCAGGATATCGCGCAGGCCCAGCACGTGCATGCCCATCGTCCACACTTCGGCTTTACCTCGGAGGATAGCGACGAAGGCGAAGCTCAGCGCGTCGGGGCCGGCGTCTTCGGTCATTTCCAGCCAATGTTGTCCGCCATGAGCGAGCGCGCTGTTGTCGATGAAAACGCCCGCGCCGCCGGCGCGGACCAGCGCCGCGCCGGCGTGCATCATCGTCCGCGCCGCCGGCATCGAACCGCCGGGGCCGCTCAGGAAGACGTTGACGGTGTAGCCAGCAACGGCTGCCAGTTCGTCGTCGGTGGGCGGCTGCCGGCACGAGGAGCGAAAGATTTCGGCAAATTGATCATCGGCCGGGGCAGCGCCAAATCCTACCTCCGCCTGGTCCGGCAAGATCAGCGTCTCGGGCGTCACGCGAAAGCCGGCCGGCAAGCGCTCGATAAGCTCTTTCGGATGCGACCACCGGCCCGGAATGCGAAGGGCGATGGTGATTGATGCGCTTGAATCATTCATTGCCAGATTCCTCCGGACGGCCGGAGAACACGTCACACGTTGCCGAGACGCCGCGTTCAAGCCTTCAAGCCATCCCATGCCGATGGTAAACTCATCCCGGCCGATGCCGCGCCACATCAAATCGCTGGAACAAGCAGTCTGAGTCCTCATTCTACTCAGTTCGTCGGAGGGCAGGCTGCCAGAAACGCTTGTGGCCCCGCTCGGCGAGTGTGGTCGGACGCCACGAATCTCGACTCTGCCAGGATCCACATCGCCGGGGCGCGATCTATTCCGGTCTGTTTGCAGGTGGCGGCGTCCGAGGTGGAAGAGTAATTGTTTACCAAGCACTCGGGGTTGCTCCCGACGCAGAAATCCGCGACGCCGTCCGTCGACCAATGCGCCTCAACTCAGGTCAACCGATCAGCGAGCCAATGAGTCGAGAAAGAACGTTCCACGGAGACTGACTTACTTTCGCTTTTTCGCCCGCTTGTATTCGCCGGACAGCGGAACCTGCAAACAGGCGGGCCCGGGCGGACCGTCCCTGATCTGCCTGCTGGTCGAGGCCCGCGGCGCCCGGTTCATTTGCTTCATCGTGTAAATCTCATTCTTGTCCCTGAGGTTTTTCAAGCCGCACCAGCGTCCACTGCTGCGTACGATCCTTGCCGAAGTGCACGAGTATGGTCGTCTCGGGCTCGGTCAGGTTGCCGATGCCGGTCTCGTACACCGTGTCCTTGCGGTCGCCGACCGTCCAGGCGGCGCGCTGGGTTTTTTTGTCGACGGCGCCGTAAACGGGTACCGTCGTGTCGCTGAGGGCGTCGTAGTAGTTGCCGCGCAGGATGCCGTCCTTGTTGATGGCGAGTTGAAAGATCTTGTTGGCGTCTTGTTCGTCGCCTTGCACCATGCCGAAGACGCCGAGCGGTGTCCATTCTTCCTTGTCCGCCGGCTTGGCCTCGACGCCCTGGGCAGCAATCTGGATCGCCTGCTGGGTGTATTCTTCAGCCGTGGCCACCGGCTCGCCGTTATAGATTACCTGGTCTCCTTCGTACACGATCGTCGAACCATAGTCGTAAACCACGGGCTGGGCAGGATAGCCGTAGCTCGACGAGAGCGCGGCCCAGGTAGTGCCGGCCCAGAAAGTCGCGGCGGTCCAGGCCGCGGCGCGCCAGGCGTTGGGATAGCTTCTATACCAGGCCGGGGTGAAGACGTTGTAGTGGACGAAGTTGCGACGCACGGCAGCGCCGTACACCGGGAGCTGGCCCGGCCGGACGAAATACGTTCGGTGACCGACTGCGACCCCGCGCGCGCTGTAGCCGGCAAGGCCATAGGGGCCGGCCGCCGTGCCCCAGCGTGCGCCGCCGGCAACTGCGCCGCCCGGGCCGAGCGCTACGCCGCCGCGCGAGCCGCCGGCGGCCACGCCGCCGGGTCCACGCACGGCTCCGCCCCGCGATGCGCCGACAGCCGTACCGCCGGGCCCCGAGGCAACGCCGATGGACGATCTGCCGCCGACGGCGTTGCCGCCTGGCCCCACGGCGCCGCCGGCGCGGCCGGCCTTGGTGTAGGTCTGGCCGGTCTTGGTCGTAACCTGAACGGCGCCCGCGCCGCCGGCCGCGGCGCCTCCGGGGCCACTAACCCTCCTGCCCGCCCCGGCGTAATCAATGCTTGCGCCGCCGGGTGTCGTGCGTGAGCCGCTGCTCACGCCCCCGCTCGCCGAGCGACCCCCGGGCCCTACGACCGCGCCGCGGCTCTGGAATCCACTGGCGCTGCCTCCGTACGGCCCCACCACGCGACCGCCGACGGCGCCAGCGGCAACCCCGCCGCGCCGTTGGCCGTAAACATCCGAATCCCGGAGAGAGAGCGTCAGCGCCAGCACCGGGATTAACAGCACGACTCGTTTGTATCTCAAGGGTGTGATCTCCTTGGTAGGTCCCGCTTGCCGAGCGGGACCTGTTCACCTGCGGTCATCGAGGTCCCGCTCGGCAAGCGGGACCTACTGCTGGTTCCGCGCGCTGATTATTTCACTCGGGTCACTTTGATGGGGGGAATACTGGGCTGCTCTTCCCCATCCACGGTGCGATCGACGGACTGCCAGGTGAACGAATCCTTGCTGAGCGGCGTCAGGATATTCGTGGCCGTCATTTCCGCCCCGTCCGCCTCCACGCCTGCGGCATCGATGAGCCAGCGCTTGCCGTTCAGGGTCCAGGTGGCGCCGCCGAATCCGCCCTCGCTCTCGAACAGCCACGAGCGCAGGTTGCCTGTGCTCGGGTCCCTGGCAATGATCTGCATTCCAGAAGCCGTGTGCTCCGGCCCCTTGATCGTGAAACGCGCGTTGATAAATTTCTTGTTCCTGTCCCATTCGTAGGTGGTTTGCACCTCGCCGTTCTCGGTTTTGCCCGTCCAGGTGCCGATCAGCCAATCGAGGTCCCGCAAACTGGCGCCCTCAGCGGGCCACTCGCGCAATAGGGCGATGCGCCACTGCCCGTTCTCGCGGGCATAGAGGACACTGTAGCGGCTGGCTGCCGCCGGCGCGGCTTCACCTTTTTGCACCCTGGCATGTCCTTCTTCGATGGCATTGTCCTGCGAGATGAAGCGAATGGAGTCGATCTGCACATCCACTGTGAGATGAGGGGCTTTCTCGAACGTCCTGGCATATGCCTTCTCGATCGCGGCGCGGCCGCGGATGGTCGTGCCGGCGTCCGCGATGTACTCGCCCTGCTCGGTCCAGTAGCCGGCAACAGCCTTGGCGTCGCCCTTGCCAAGGGCTTCGGTGAATTCACTTGATACTTTGCGAATGGCTGCATCATCCGGGCCGCGCTGGGGATTGTCAGGCTCCTGAGCAAGCGCGGCTGACCCCGCCGGTTTGCCATGGCCCTGCGTCAGGCAGACAGCCAGGACCACCACGATGGCGATGCCGACTACAAGGTAGGTTGTCTTCATACTTGGTCACTCCGGAAACGCAGCAGTTGTCTTGGTTTCAAAAAGGCAATGTAGGCAGCAGGAAACTGAAGACTATTGGACTTTGGTCCAATCGGGATAGCGCCCCCGGCTCAAAAAACGTGGCAACCTGGCAAACTCAGTTATCTCTCAGACACAACTTCCATTGTCCTAGACTTTTACAGCGAAAAATGAGTTTGCCAGGGTGTGGCAAACTAGCTGGCAAAGTGGCAAACTCAAATTTTCCGTATACGCCGCTAAATCAGCCACGCTCCGCAAAGCTTCTGAAGTCTGCCAAGGATCATTCGGTAAAAATGCTGCTTCTGCTCCGACTGTCCCCATGGCAGTCCGAATACATCCTGGGGAGCACAGACAATATCCCGAAGAGGAAAGCCAGCCGAAGCAAAAAGGAGTTTGCTCATGAAGTGGCAATGGAGTTTCCTGGCCGTACTCTTGCTTGGCTCGCCCGGCCTGGCCCAGCAGTCCCAGAAGACGCCCGCTGAACCGGGCCTTGTCCCGAACGTGTTGGTAGATGACGGCCCCCGCCCCGATTACCACTCGAGCGTTCTCCCCACCAGCGAAGAGCAAACGCCGCCCGGCGGGTACCTGGACGGCACCCATGAGTTTGACCATTTCATCGGCTTCATGAGCAACCCGTTGTTTAATATTGACCCGCGCGCCGTCACGGAACTGTTGCCGATCACCGGTTTTACATGGTTCAACACCAGCCCCGCGCTGCCCAACGGCAATCTGTGGTTGGTACCTGGCGCGGCCCTGACGGCCGCCCTTTCCGATCGGCTTTCCCTGGGTATCAACCAGGGTGGTTACGCGGTGGCTAACTTCGATCGCACTGCCCCGGGTCTGTTCCGCGACCATTTCGGCCGGCTGGAAAACCGGATCGATTTCAGCGGCCAGCGCGAGGGCTGGCTCAATCTCGGCGGCTTTGTCCAGTACACCGTGGTCAAGGATGCGGCCGACCAGTTCCTGGTCACCACCGGTCTGCGCTGGGAAGCGCCGATCGGTTCCAAGGCCATCTTTCAGGGAAACGGGCCAGCCCATCTAGCGCCCTATGTGACGGCCGGCAAGGGATTCGGCGACTACCATGTGCTGGCAGACCTCGGCTACGAGTTCCCCACGGGTTCGGACGGCAAGGGCTCGGATATCTTCTATGGCTGCGTGCACTTCGATCGACGGATGTTCGGCTGGCTTTATCCGCTGGTGGAATTCAACTGGATTTACCATACGACGACGGTCGATGTCGATCTGCCCCTGCGTGAAGGCTTTATCGACCTGGGCAGCTTCCAATCGACCGGCAACCTGGTCACGCTGGCGGCGGGGGCCAATGCCGTGCTGGTCCAGAGTAAGCTGGAGGTGGGAGCGGTTTATACGACCTCAATCGCGGCGCAGCGCGATTTCGGCTTCAACGGCTTTTTGCTGAAAATGGTCTTGCGCTACTAATGCTCGGTCAGTAGCGGCAGCCACCAGGAGAAAGAGCAAGATGAAGAGTAGGACTAGGAAGAAGATTAAGAGCATGAGTAAGAGTAAGACTGCATCATGATGAGAAGCGGCAAGCCTGATTGACGGCATCCAGCAGCAGCTGCTCCTCAAAGGGCTTTTGCAAGAAAGCCAGGGCGCCGGCGCGAAGGGCTTGCTCACGGGCCGTATCGTCCGCAAACGCCGTGATGAATACCACGGGGATATCGCAGCCGCCGGCCGTCAGGCGTTTTTGCAGTTCCAGACCGCTCAATCCCGGCAGATGCACATCGAGAATCAGGCAATCCGGCGGCAACGGTGCGGCACGTTGCAAATATGCCTCGGCGGTGGCGAAGGTCTCCGCGTCCATGCGCAGGGAACGGAGCAACCGGCCCAGGGCTTTTCGGACCGATTCGTCGTCGTCAACGACGCAGATAGACCGCCTCATCGGACCCATGGAATCTCCAGGTTATTACGGTCCAGGGCAGGATGGCTCGCAGCGTTGACCGCGCTTACTCTAGAGAAAGGGAGGGGGAGATGATATTGGACTTTAGCCCAATACGACCTAAAAAGGCGAGCCGGCCTTGATGCCGATCTTCTCCGCCATGCGCACCAGCTCCGGCAGCGAATTGGCCTGCATCTTGCGCATGACCTGGGCGCGGTGTGCCTTGATGGTTTTTTCGCTGACCCCGAGTTTGTGTCCGGACTGCTTGTTGAGCAGACCGCGGACAACCAGCTCCATGACTTCGCGCTCGCGCTGGCTGAGGGTTTCGGCCCGCTGCTGAACCGCGGTTTCTGCAGCTTGCGCCTGGAGGGCTTCCGCATGCCTGGCAATGGCCTGGTGGACGGCGGCGAGGAGATCTGGGGCGTTGAACGGCTTGGTAAGAAAGTCCGCGGCCCCGGCCTTCATGGCATGCACGGACATGGGGATGTCGCCGTGCCCGGTGATGAAGATCACGGGCAAGCGGACGTCTCGTTCGGCCAGGGCGTGCTGCAAGTCGAGGCCGCTTAGTCCGGGCATGCTCACGTCCAGGAGAGCGCAGGCTGGCGAGTCCGGCGCCGGTTGCTGCAGGAATTCTTCGGCGCTCGCGAACAGCTGTGAGCGGAAACCAGCCGCTTTCAAGAAACGCGCCAGGGCCTTGCGCACCGAGGCATCGTCATCGATGACAAACACCATGGGCATGGGCCGGGTCATGGTCCGACCTCCTTGATGCCGGGCAATGTGAATTGAAACGTCGCTCCCCGATCCGGATTCGAGGCGGCCCAGATGCGGCCGCCGTGTGACTCAATAATGGACCTGCAGATGGCCAGTCCCATGCCCATGCTGCCGTGTTTGGTCGTGAACAGCGGCTCGAAAAGACGGTCGCTGTGGTTGGCATCGAGGCCGATACCGGCATCCTTCACGGCAATGGTGACGGCGCCTTGCTCGTCACGGCTTGACGTAACGACGAGCTCGTGAACCTCGGCGGCGGCCTGTTCCATGGCATCGGCGCCGTTGGTGATCAGATTCAGGAGCACCTGCTGAAGCTGAATCGGATCGCCCAGCACCAGGGGCAGCGTCTCCGCCAACGTCAGTCTTACGGTCACGCGCCTGCTGGCCATCTCACGCCGCACCAGGGCCGGCATATCGCAGATCAACTCGTTCAGGTTTACCGGAACACGCTCGCTGGGAGTTTTTTGCAGGAAGCCACGAATCCGCCCAATCACGGCGCTGGCCCGCTGACCGTCCTGAATGACGTCCTGGAGAGCGTCGCGCAGGTCGTCCAGGTCGTAGTTGCCGTTCGTCAGAACGCGCTTGAGAGCCTGGGCGTTGCTGACAATGGCGCAAAGCGGTTGATTGACCTCGTGGGCAATCGACGCCGCCAGTTCTCCCATCAGGCTGACGCGGCCGACCCGGACGAGCTGTTCGCGCAAGCTGCGCGATTCTTCTTCGGCCTGCCGGCGCGCCGTCACGTCGATCATGAAGCCGCGCAGGAGCAGCGGCACGCCGTCAACCGCCACGACATTCACGACATCATGAATCCACACGGTTCGGCCGTCGGCAGCCACCATGCGGTATTCGAATTCATAATCGGCATCGGTCTGGGAGTGTTCCAGGCAGAAGGCCAACGCCGCCTGGCGATCTTCCGGGTGAATGTGGCTGGCCCAGAAATCGGCTTCCAGCCAGGCGTCGAGCGGATAGCCGAGCAGGGTGCCAGCCTGAGGCCCCACATAGGTGAAGCGCCACGAGCGGGCGTCCGCCACCCATGGGATGGCGTGCGTGGACTCGAGCAGCAGGCGCAGGCGCGCCTCATTCTTGCGTAAGGTACTCTCCACGCGCTTCTGATCCGTAATATCGATGCAGGAACCGATGTAGCCCTCGAAGGTGCTGTCCGGCTCGAAGCGAGGCACGCCCGTATCCTGGACCCAGCGGTATTCACCATCGAACCTGCGTAGGCGGTACTCCATGCGGAATTGCCGGCGCGCATCAAAGGCCTGAACGTAGGTGTCCAGGCAGCGCTGCAAATCGTCCGGGTGGACGCCCTCGCTCCACCCGTCACCGAGTTCGCGTGTCAGCGGCCGGCCGGTGAAGTCGAGCCAGCGCTGGTTGAAATAGGTGCAGCGTTTGTCGGGGCCGGACATCCAGACCATGACCGGCGCCGTGTCGGCCATCAGGCGAAAGCGTCCTTCGCTCTCGCGCAGCACCAGCTCCGCCCGTTTCCGTGACAGGGCATTCGCAAAGATCTCACCGACCAACTGCAAGTTGTGAACGACATCATCCGGCCAGTCCCGCTTCTTGACGTAGGAGCCGAAGCCGATGCCGCCGAGGATTGCGTCGCCGACC
>DASZFN010000400.1:0-5914 GCA_035939715.1 Gemmataceae bacterium
CGGCCTTCGCCATGTTGTAGGCCATGCATGAGGGATGCGCCACCTTAGCCTGGGCCGAGCTGACGAGCACGACGCTACCCCCTTGCCCTTGCTTGATCAATTGCTGGGAAACGGCGCGAAGCACGAAAAAGGCGCCCCACATGGTGACGTCGATGGTTCGGCGGAATCCTTCCATGTCGGCGGTCACGAACGGCTCGCGGTCGCTGTACACGGCTGATGAGACAAGGACGTCGAGCCCGCCCAGTTCGGCAACCGTGCGCCCGACCATCGCTTCCACTGCCGGCTGATTCGAAACATCGACGGGGACAAGCAGCGCTCGGCGACCCAGGTCGCGAATCTGCTCGGCTAATTCCTCGGCTGCCTCCGGCAAGGTGAGATAATTGATTGCGATATCCGCGCCTTGTTGGGCTAAGGCCAACGCCGTGGCCCGGCCGATTCCGGCGGATGCCCCCGTCACCAGGGCGACTTTCCCCGCAAGTATCATCGTGCCGGTTCCTCGCTCCTGACATAATCCATGTGGCGGCATCTTAGCAGGAAACTGATTCCGTGAACAAGCGCGAGCAACCTCCTTGGTTATGGCCTCAGGCGGCCTATATTCATGTGCCGTTCTGCGCCCACCATTGCGGCTACTGCGATTTCGCCGTCGCCACCGGACAGGAGCACCTGGTTGACCGCTACATCGAAGCGCTAACTGCCGAGCTGTCCGCTTTGCGCGAACCGCAGCCGGTCCGCACCATTTTTCTGGGCGGCGGCACGCCCAGCCATCTCGACGCGCGGCAGTTGACGCGACTGCTCGATGCGATCGCCCGCTGGCTGCCATTTAGTTCAGGCCACGAATTCTCTATCGAAGCAAACCCGGACAGCATTGACGCCGACAAGGTGAAGGCCCTGGCCGACAGCGGCGTCAATCGCGTCAGCCTCGGCGCGCAGTCGTTTCATCCCAGCCTGCTCCGCGTCCTCGAGCGCCAGCACGATCCCGCCCAGGTGCCGCGCGCCGTGGACATCATCCGGCGGCGCATCGAGAATGTCTCTCTCGATCTCATCTTCGGCGTGCCCGGTCAGACCTTGTCCGAGTGGCGGGCGGACTTGCAGCAGGCCCTCCGGCTGGAGCCCTGCCATTTATCCACTTACGGCTTGACCTACGAGAAAGGCACGCGCCTGTGGAAACAACGCCAGCGCGCGGAGCTCAAGCCCCTGGCGGAGGCAGACGAGCTGGGTCTTTACTTGTGCGCGATCGATACCCTGGAAGCGGCCGGCTTTGAGCAGTACGAGATTTCCAACTTCGCCCGCCCGGCCCGGCGCTGCCGGCATAATGAAGTCTACTGGGCCAACCACGCCTACTTCGGCTTCGGCATGGGCGCCGCCCGGTATGTCCAGGCGCGACGCGAATTGAATACCCGCGACTTGCAAGCTTACATCAAGCGCGCCCTGGCCGGCGAATCGGTGACCTGGCAATCGGAAATGCTTGAGCCGGAAGAACGAGCCCGCGAAACCATGGCGATTCAACTCCGCCGCGCGGATGGAATCCAGCGCGCGTCCTTTCATGAGCAGACCGGCCACGAGCTGGACGCATTAGCCGGCGCTGCGATCACCAGATTGGCCGGACTTGGCCTTCTCCGTGATGATAGTGAGAACGTGCGCCTCACGCGGCAAGGAAAATCCGTCGCAGACACGGTGATACGCGAGTTGATGTGATTGATTGTCATTAGTCATTGGTCATTAGGCATTCGCGAATGACTAATGACCAATGACTAATGACCAATAACCTTAGTATCGCAGCTCAAGCCCCACCGTCAGCCCCTGAGCCCAAAAATCCGTCCCCTTGAACACGAAGCTGGGCCGTGGCGGGCCAACCAGCATGCCGCCGCCGAGTTGACTGGGAAGTTGCGTGGTGTTTACCACGCGATCGATCTGGTTCCCAGGCCGGGCCACGTCGCTCAGGTAGAGGAAGGTGTAGCCGACCGACAGCTTCATCCAGTCGGTCACCTGGTAGCCGACCTTCACGCCGGCTTCCGGAGCGACGGCAAAGCGGTCGCGCGAAAAGTTGCCGATATTCGTCGGCTGCGCCAGCAAGCCGCCCATGGACACGGTCGGCATGCCCATGGGCGCTTGCAGGCTGGTGCTGCCGTTGATTTTCACCACCTCGCGCGTGTCACCCAGGGCCACCTTGCCCAGGATGTCGAATGACCAGCGGCCGCGCTTCAACTCGAAATCCATGCCCAGCTCACCGCCCCAGAATGTGTTGTGCGTCAAGAAGTTGTCCGTCACGGCGATGTTGGAGCCGGCCAGGCCGCCGGAGGCGGGTCCCGCCGTCAGGTTCTCGGCGATGAGCAAGCTTTCATCCAGGCCCAGGTAGCGGACGCCGCCCAGCAAGTCGAAGCGCCAGCAGCAGCCGTTCCACAGGTTGGCGCGCAGATCGAGGTCGGCTCCATGAAACTGGCTTTCGGCGCGAACGACCACTGCCCCGGAAATAACGCCGGGAAAAGCGACCAGTTCAGAGGCTTCCAGCCCAGTGGTGGCGTCAACGAACGGGCGTGCCAGGATCGGCATCCCCGGCGACCCAGCCGTGAAATTCACGGTGCGATCTCCCAGGAAGAAGCCGCTGCCCTGCAGGCCGACGGTCTGGTTCGGATCGAACCAGACGCCCAGGGTGAAGCGCGCCCCCGAGCGTGCCTCCATGTCGATGCTGTCGTTGCCGAAGAGCGTCGTGGTGCCCGGCGCGCCCAGCACGCCGGCCATCGAGCGCGGCGTGCCCGCGGGGCTGCTGGTCACCAGGGCCGGCAAGCGGGCATCCTTGATTGCCCACAGCAAGTACTCGCTGTTGAACCACACGCAATAAGGCGGCGTGTTCTCGCAATTGCCCGGTTGAAAGAGCCAGGCGAGCGGCCGCTGCCAGAGGGGGCAGCTGTCCACGCACGGGTCGCAGCAGTCATCGGCGCAGGTCGTGCTGCAGTCATCCGAAACCGGACCCGGGATCGCTCCGCCGGGCGGCACCGGCATGAGGCGCGGCGCCGGCAGCGGTGTGCTCCTGGACTCGGAAACGTCGGGTTTATCCGGTGCGCTGCTTTTCTTGCTCGGCGCGTCCGAGGAACCGCCTTGCTTGTTATCCGACGGCTCGCCAGGCTTGATTGTGGCCCCGGTGCCTGCGTCCAGGGGCGGTCCTACGGGAAGCACTTGCACATTGTCCGGGCTCTGGGCTCGAAACAACGGCTCCGCGCGGCCGAGCGTGGGATAGCTGAACGTCGCGGGCTGCAGTTGCCGGTCTTTAATCGGGGCAGGCGCTTTGCTGGCGGAAGCGTCCAAAGCTACAGGTCGGCCGAGACTGATCGACGGCAGATCGCCGGCCTCCTGGGTGTTTGGGGCTGGAATCTCACCCGCGCGCGCGTTGGCGACCCACAACCCGGCCGATAGCAGCAGGCCTCCTGCCAGTAAACGACGCATAGTTCGCCTCTCCTGTGGCTTCGCAAATAAGCGGCGACGCAATCCGTGCGCAACATGCGCCTTGCAAACATTAATTTCGGCATTGCCTCAAACGGCCAGAGAGACGTAGGCCAGGCAAATCTGCGAAGAGAAGTGGTTGTGGAAAGGCACAAGCTGCACAGCCAGCGCCCGTATACCTAGTTGCGGCCGTTTATGCAATCCTTAAATCCGGCACCCGCAAAAGAGTTGGCGTGGTTTATCTTCGGCATTTTGCGTGCGGACATTGATCGCTGTGGAACGACGTAAACGGTCATTAGTCATTGGTCATTGGTCATTCGCGAATGACCAATGACCCATGACCAATGACCCCTACCCCATCACCGCTCTGCCATTCTTCATGACCAACACAGGAGTCGGCTTCGATGCCGACGATTCTCTGGCCTTGTCGATCAGGCCCTTGATCTTGCCGTAGCCGCCGAAATAAAGTCCAGCCACGCAAATTATGGCCCCGATATACTTCATGACCAGTGGATTGCGGGCGTCGTGGAAGTGCTTGACCGTAAAGAAAACATCATAACCGGGCATAATGACGCCGATAGCCTGCAGGACATCTCTGCCGAAACCCAGCGCGACCAGCATGCCGGTGCCGACCAGGAAAATGACCAGGCCGAGTCCCACCGGCACATAGACCAGGTCCTCCATGATGAGCGGCAAGCAGTTCACGGCTCCGCCTACGAAGAGGAGCAGGATGATAAGGCCAATGAAGGTCTGAAACTCTTTCTTTTCTTCGTCGATGCGCTTCCTCTCGAGTTTCTTTTCGTAGTCCTTGTCGACGCCGTATTCCACGCGGCGGGCTTCGTCGCCAAGTTCTTCGGTATCGCGGACGTTGTACGGGGACGAATCTTCTTCTTCCCACGGTTCCTTGGGACGCGACGGCGGAGCGGGCGCCTTGGCTGCGCCCTGTTTTGCAGGTACGGTCTGCTTCTTGACCGGCGTGCCACCTCTGGCCGGGTTGGGCTTGTCGGCGCTCTTGGCCGGTTCGCCGGGGATACGAAACTTCTGGCCGCACTCGGGACAGGTCGCCACGCCGCCCGCCAGCGCATCATTCACGCCCAGCTTCTTCTCGCACTTCGGACACTGCACGCGGATCATCGCTTGCACCTGCACAGGGGGCGCGCCTCGATTTCTGTCCCTTCAAGGGCCATCCAGCGCTCAGTTTAATCGATCCAGAATCGAAAGACCAGCAGCAACACCCTGTTTTCCTGAATATGCTGGTTGGGTAGAAAAGCAAGAAGCGGCGACGAATAACTTCACGCCCGGGACTTGTCATGCGCGGTCAGCGAAGCACACCCGAAGGACAGCATCGTCCGGTCTTGCTGGATGAAGTCTTGCAGGTCCTTGCCCCGCAACCCGGCGAGACGGCCATCGATTGCACCTTTGGCTGGGGCGGGCATGCGGTGGAGCTGCTCCGCCGCGTGGGTCCGAACGGCAGGCTGATCGGCATCGATCTCGACCCGGAGAATATCACGACAGCCCGGACGCGGCTGGCGGAAGTCGCTTACCCTTTCAGCCTGCACGCGGGCAATTTCGCCGGGTTGCCCGCCATCCTCGCTCGCGAAGGCATGACCGCGGTCGACCTGCTCGTCGCCGACCTTGGCATGTCGAGCATGCAGGTCGACGATGCCGAGCGCGGCTTCTCCTACCGCCGCGATGGTCCGCTCGATATGCGCATGGATCGCACACGCGGCCGGACTGCAGCCGAGATCCTGGCGCACATTGACAAGGAAGAACTGTGCCAGGCGTTGCATGAGCTTGGGGACGAAGAAAACGCGGCGGACATCGCCGCGGCGATTGTGGCCGCTCGGCGCGGGCGGCCGTTGCAGCGCACCAGTGAATTAGCGCGCCTCATCATGGAGGCGACGCGGGGCAAGGACCAAGGAGAGCCGTGGCTGTTGCATCCTTCGCGCCATCGCTGGAACCTGCACCCCGCCGCCAAGACTTTTCAGGTTTTGCGTATCCTGGTCAATCGCGAATTGCCGAACCTGGAACAGCTCCTGCGCGTGCTCCCCCAGATCCTTGCCCCCGGCGGCCGGGCGGCGCTTATCAGCTTTCACAGCGGCGAGGACCGCCTCGTGAAAGCAGCCTTCCGCGCCGGCTTCCATGCCGGGGTTTACGAGGCGATCTCCGCCGACCCCATCCGCGCTGCCGGCCCAGAGCGCGCGACCAACCCCCGTGCACGCTCTGCCAAGCTGCGTTGGGTCCGGCGGGTGCAATCGGCACAAGCATTGTAACCCGACGCGCCAGCGAGGGCCCCCTCGCTGGCGCGTTTTGAAGTTGCGCTTCTTACAAGGGCCTGGACCCCTGCCGGCTTGTCCGGCAGGTGAACAGTTCGGCAGCTAGGAAAGCAGGCCGAGTTTGCCCCGACCCCTGCCGGCTCGTCCGGCAGGTGAAGCAGTTCAAGCAGCCAGCCGACGAACTCCTTCACCTGCCGGAC
>DASZFN010000401.1:0-8181 GCA_035939715.1 Gemmataceae bacterium
CCAGACCGGAGTCCCACAGGCGGCGGCGACCGGCTGCGACTGCGGTTGTGAGAACCAGGGCTGGCTGCAGCGTTGGCTGCATGGCCTGCACCATAAATCGTGCGGCTGCGAAAGCGCTTCGCCGTGCGCCTCACCATGCCGGCAGGAAGCGCATCCTTGCGCCAAGCCGTGCACGCCCTGTCAGACAAAATGCAATCCTTGCCCGAAGCCCTGCCAGACGGCGTGCCAGCCTTGCCAACCCTGTGCCAAGCCGTGCCAGACCCCGTGCCGGCCTTGCACCAAGCCATGCCAGCCCTGTGCCAGGCCGTGCCAACCGTGCGCCAAGCCGTGCCAACCTTGTGCGAAGCCGTGCCAGCCTTGTGCCAGGCCGTGCCGGGTCACCTGCCAGCCCTGCGCCCAGCCGTGCCCGCCGCGGAATTGTGAGCCCTGCCCACCGGCAGCCGCTCCTTGCGCCACGGTCAGTCAGAAGCCGGTCAACGACGGGGAAATCAAGACTGAATACCTGCAAAAGGTGGCCATCGCCGATGACGGCAGCTGGGTGATCGGCCAACTGTTCTATATCCATGAAGACGGCGGCACCTGGATCGTCCGCTACGCCCCCTACAGCAAGGAAGACAGGTATGGCGGCGAAGTGATCCTGGCTCACGGCGTCGACATGAGCAACCTGCGTGAAGGAGACCTCGCCTACGTGCGCGGCGAGATCATCAAGGAGAGCCGGGCCTCGAAGTACGTCGGCGGGCCGCTCTACCGGGCCTCCTCCGTGCAGTTGAACGAACGGGTTGATTGAGTGTGGTGAGTGTCGTGGCCAATGACGAGTGACGAGTGGCGAGTGACAACTTGCCACTCGTCACTCATCACTCATGACGACTACTTATTCGGCTTGTTGGCCTGATCCGCATAGACTCGGGTGCTCTCTTCCTTGTTGACCGGCTCTTCCAGGCTGTCCGCCTTGATGCGCGCCTTGAAGCGGATGTCGCCGGGGGCCACGGCCTTGCACTGAATGCGATAGACGGCGTCGGCACGCGGCGGCAGCTTCGGCAGGGCCTCGAAGACGACCTCCTTGCCCTCGATGCGATGGTGCGAGTTGCCCGCGCCCTGGGCGCCCCAGAACTCGAGCTTGTCGGGCATCGTGCAGGAGACCTGGATGTTGGTCTCCGTCTTGGAGCCGGTGTTGGTGACGCGAATCTCATAACGGCAATTGGCGCCGACTTCGACCGGATCTTCCAGATCGATCAGCTCGAATTGCAGAGCCGACAGGCCCTCGACACGCGTCTCGGCCTCGGCAGCAGCCTCCAGGCCGCGCGCCGCCCGCGCCGTGGCGATGTGCTTGAATTCGCCGATGTTGACGGCCAGCACCTGCAAACTTACCTCGCGGCTCTGGTTGGGCGGCACATCGCCCAGGAACCAGCACACGGTGCGCGTGGTGAAGTCTTGCCGGCCGCCGCCGGAGGCGCTCACGAACTTGAAGCCCTGCGGAATCTGCTCCGTGACCGTGACATTGCTGGCAGGGGCATTACCGGTGTTGGTCACGCGGAACGAGTAAGTGCCCTGACGCTCCAGGTAACGCAGGCCCGGGCCGTTCACGGCCAGCTCCAGCTTGGGCTGCATCACCGCAAATATGGCGCTATCGCGCGAGGACAGGTTGCCTTCCGCCGTGGCCACCGCGTCGACCTTCTGCTCGCCGGCGACCTTGGTCTGGCACACGACTTCCACGCTCCGGCTCTCGTTTGGTCCCAGGTTGCCCAGGTCAAAATCGATATCGCGGCCGCGGCTATGCTCCAGCCCATCCGAGAGCAGCGCCTTCACGCGGACGTGCTCGGCGGTGCCGTCGCCCGGGTTGGTCACGGTCAAACTCGTGGTGCCCGGATCGCCCAGCAGGACCTTGTCGGGACCGGTGGCTTTCAGAAGCAGCTTGGGTTCTTGCACCTGAAGCTGCACGGAGGAGGAGCTGCTGAAGGTCACGACGGCAGTGCAGGAGCAGCGGCCCTTGCTGTCGGGCACGATGATCAGGTCGATGCGGCGCTCCTGCTGCGGTCCGAGCTCACCCAGTTCCCACGACAGCATGTCGCCGTCCATGGCGGCCTTCGGTTCGCTGCCTTTGAGGGTGACGCTCGGCGGCACACGGCTGCGCACGGTGGCATTGTGCAACAGCGCGGAACTAACATTCTTGAGGACAATCTGAAAGCGCGTCGGCTGGCCCAGCTTGACCGTGGGCGGGCCGACCCATTCCAGACTCACGGCCGGCTCCTGACGTCCGGTCGGGTTGCCGTTCTGCACGCTGGCTTCGGCTACCGGTTCGCCGGTTTGCGGCGCCGTGGCGCCGAGCTGAACGCCAGGAGGCGGCACGACATTGCTCTTCTCATTGGGGATGGGCGCCTCGGAAACCGAGGTGGCCGATTTCTGTTCCGTGGCCGGTGTGCTGACCACGGCTGCCGGTTGCTGCACCGGCGGCAGCGCGTCCGGCGCCTGCGTCGGCTTCGGAGCGGGCGGAGTAGAATCCTGGACTACCCGAACGCTGGATTGACCGAGCACGAACCCGCACGCCACCAGGAAGCCAATTCCCAGCGTCACGCCGACAATGAATACGCGCTTCTTGTTCATAAATCCCTCCACGGACTGAGCGTTAACCCCATTTATGCCCGAATACCCTTTGCGTCTTTGTAAAGTGGAGAAAGTCTGGATGTCGCGCCAAGTTTTTACGTGAGAGGGGGGGACTATAGCGGCCTGCGCTACGAGATCAAGGGGAACCGAGTCGTTTCTTGAATAGAAATGAGAGCTTTTTCTGTGGAGATGGGCAACTTTGTTCGCCTGGCGGAGGAGGGGCAAACGCGGCACTCCATTTGCTCATTTCAGGGCAGCAAAGGAGATCCTCCCTCAATAACGAAGGCGGATTCTCCTTCTGAAGCAGAAAGAGGCAGGTCATGAATCACTTTCTTCCGTGCGGATTGTTATGCGGGCTTCTGACCATTTTGCAGACGCCGTCAGCATCGGGACAACAAGCCGCAGGCACCGCCGGCACTCCTGGAGCCGCTCCGGCACAAGCGGCGCCGGGGAGTCCTGGCGCAGCAACGTACGCCCCGTCCGCTCCGGATGCTGCCTCAGTTTCTAATCAGGGGCAGGTGATTCCAGGATCTCCGGGTGCGCCAATCAGTGTCTTTCCTGGCGGCTTCGCCGGAGCTATTAATCCGGGTCCGGTGACGGCCGGAACGGTGGGGGCACCGGGCATCGGCACACGCGCCGACACCTTCGCGGTGGCAGATGTTTCTACCGGTCCGAGCTTCACGCCCGCGACTTTCACGTCCAATGCTTTTGGCTCGGGGTACGCCCCGGAGGACCTGAGCGGCCCAAGTACTTTTGGAATTCCCACGAGCGCTGACATGGCCCTGGGCGCAGTAGCTGCCGGAGAAGCCGGCACGCCCGCTCTTAGTTATGGCATTCCAGCGGCCGGCATTTCCCCAACCATTGTGATTTACGGCGCACCCAGCGCGCGCACAGCTATCAACCAGGGTTTTGGAACACGCGCCATCAACCAGGGCTTCGGAACACGCTCGGTTAACATTAGGTTCGGAACGCAGAATGGCATTAATACCGGCTTCGGTACGCGCTCCGTCAACATGGGCTTCGGGACTTTTCCGACCGGCACACCAAGCGTGCAAATCCAGCCGGGGACGGTTATCAGGACGCCTCAATAAAGAGGGGAAAAAGTCGGACCGGCTGACCTTGAGGACGCTGCCAGCCTCACGGCCAAACCGGTCCAGACAGCACCTCGGCCAAAGGCCAAGGCACCGACGCCTAAAATAAGAACTTGAACAAGCGAGCAAAAGTCTTGCCAAGTGGTTACGCTTGCCAGGGGTTTTCCAAACCTGCGAAGTTGCGAGTCTCCGCGGCGCAGCCGTGCACTCGGTTGATTAAAGTTTTATCATAATTATGGCGCTACGCAAGAAGTTTTGTTAATTTATTCCGATTTGCGCTGCGGCGCCGCCGCTCCGCCCGTTGGGTTGCCGTTGCCTGGGTTGACTGCTACCATCGAACAGCAGGTGCAATCCTCGTGCACCAGCCGCCGGGAACGCCCTGTGTGCAGGAGAATCGATGGCCGAGTTTCGCATTGAGAAAGACTCCATGGGAGAAGTGAAGGTGCCGGCCCAGGCGTACTACGGAGCGCAAACCCAGCGGGCCGTGGAGAACTTTCCGATTTCCGGCCAGCCTCTGCCGCGGCGTTTGCTTCACGCCCTGGGCCTGGTCAAGATGGCCGCGGCGCTGGCGAACCGCGACCTCGGAAAACTCAAACCGGAGATTGCCGAACTTGTGATTCGCGCCAGCCGCGAGGTCGCCTCCGGCCAGCACGATGCGCAGTTCCCCATCGATGTCTATCAGACCGGTTCGGGAACCTCGTCCAACATGAATGTCAACGAGGTGATCAGCAACCGCGCCATCGAGCTTAGCGGCGGCGACCGCTTCGATAAGAAGAAACCGATCCACCCCAACGATCATGTCAACATGGGGCAGTCGACCAACGACATGTTTCCGACCGCCATCCACGTGGCGGTCGGACAAGCGATCCAGAAAGAGTTGCTCCCCGCGCTGCAACGCCTGCACGAAGTGCTGGCCGACAAGGCGCGGCAGTGGGACAGCATCATCAAGATCGGCCGCACCCACCTGGCGGACGCCACGCCGATTCGCCTGGGCCAGGAAATAAGCGGCTACGCCAGACAGGTGGAGCTGTCCTGCGAACGGGCGCGGCGCGGCCTGAGCGCAATTTTGGAATTGCCGGCCGGTGGTACCGCCGTGGGCACGGGGATCAACACGCATCCGCGCTTCGGCGCCAGGGTAGCCGAGGTGCTGGCGCGGGAGACGGGCGTCCCTTTTGTCGAAGCCGAGAACCATTTTGAGGCCAACGCCAACCGCGATGGCCTGGTGGAGTGCAGCGGCCAACTGCGCAGCATTGCCGTAACGCTCTTCGCCATCGCCAACAACATTCGCTGGCTGGGCAGCGGCCCGCGCTGCGGCTTCTATGAAGTGATGCTTCCCGATCGCCAGCCCGGCTCGTCCATCATGCCGGGGAAAGTGAACCCGGTCATGTGCGAGAGCATGATGCAGGTTGCCGCCCGCGTCATCGGCAACGACCAGACTGTCGCCTATGCCGGCGCCAGCGGCGGCCAGTTCGAGCTCAACATCATGATGCCGGTCATGGGCCTGGCGGCTTTGGAAAGCGTGGCGCTGCTCGCCTCCTGCACCGAAGCCTTCGTCAACTTCTGCGCGCTGGAAATGGAAGCCAACCGGCAACAGTGCGAGCGGCAAGTGGAACAGAGCCTGGCCATGGTCACAAGCCTGAACCCGCTCATCGGCTACGACATGGCTGCCGCCATCGCCAAGGAGGCGTTCAAGACCGGCAAGACCGTCCGGGAACTTTGTCTCGAGAAAATGCGCGCCGGCACGCTCAAGAAAAAGGACAGCGACGCTGTCCTGCGCGAGGCGGAGCTCAATGCCGCCCTTGATCCGCGCAGCATGACCGAGCCCGAAAAAAGCAATCACTAAATTCAGGGTGCGCGAATTCTGCAGTACTGACTCCACCATCTTTTGCTGATGAGCACTGGCATCGAACTCACGTGTATGCTAGGATGGGCTACCTTCCTCAACGGGATGATGGCGTATCCTGGAGGAAGGATTTCATGACCCCTGCCCTTGAGCCGGCCCAGAACATCCGCGTTATTCGGGAGCCGACCGTCTATCTGGTGGGACGGCAGACCGTCGCCGAAGCGGAGCTTGAACGCTTCCTGGCGGACCACGGCGTCGCCTGGGAGACGGATACCGAGGTGGCCGGCGAGCATTTGACCGAGGTGGCCGGGCGCGTGTGCTATATGTCCTTCGCCAAGCCGCGGCCCGGCGGCAACCAGGCTTACCTGAAGCACATTCTCGAGGTCGGCCACGGATCGGTCCTGGAGCACGCGGTGTGGAATTTTCTGTTTACCGGAGTCAGCCGCTCGCTTACGCACGAGCTGATCCGCCACCGCGCCGGCTTTGGTTACAGTCAGTTGAGCCAGCGCTATGTGGACGAATCGGTGGCCGAGTATGTCGAGCCGGACGAGATTGCCGCGGATGAGGAACTGCATCGCCTGTGGTTGGAGTCGGTGGCCCAAAGCCACCAGGCTTACTTGCAATTGGCAGCAAAGTTGCAAGAACGCTTGAAGACGGAACCCGATCGCACGCTGCGCCGCAAGCTGGCGCGGCAGGCGGCCCGGAGCGTCCTGCCCAACGCCACGGAGACGAAAATCTTCGTGACCGCGAATTCGCGGGCCCTGCGGCATTTCATCGAGCTGCGCGGCAGCCGCCATGCCGAGGTCGAAATTCGCAAGCTGGCCGTGCAAGTATTGCAGCTTATGCAAAAGGAAGCCCCGCACATTTTCCGCGACTACCAGCTCGTGCCTCTGCCCGACGGCACCCTGGAGGCCGTTACCGAGCATCGAAAGGTTTAACCAGAGGTCAGAGCTCAGAAGTCAGAGGTCAGAGGTCAGTCAGATTTGCTGACCTCTGATCTCTGGCCTCTAACTTCTGACTGCGGACGAAGACATGTCACAAGACAAATCCACGGTTCAAGGCGTTTTAGAGCTGCACCCGAAGGGCTACGGCTTTCTGCGGAATCCGGCGCGGCACTACGCGGCGCAGCAGGCCGATCCCTATGTCTCGGCCCCGCTGATCCACAAGTACGGCTTGCGCGAGGGGCTGCTGGTCGCCGGTCCAACCGAGGCTGCCAAGAAGGGCGCAGGGCCGCGCCTGGCCCAGGTGCAGCAGTTGGAGGGGCAGGACCCGGAGAAGTACAAGACGCGCAACTTTGATGATCTAACGCCGATCGACCCGCACGAGCAGATCGTCCTGGAGACCGGCACGCAGCCGCTGACGACGCGCGTCATGGACTTGCTGGCGCCCATCGGCAAGGGCCAGCGCGGCCTGATCGTGGCGCCGCCGCGCACCGGCAAGACCATTTTGTTGCAGCACATTGCCCAGGCCGTCTCCCAGAACCATCCGGAAATGCACGTCATGATGCTCCTGGTGGACGAGCGGCCGGAAGAGGTCACGGAAATGCGCCGCAGCGTCAAGGGCGAGGTCATCGCCAGCAGCTCCGACCGCGATAGCTTCAGCCATGTCCGCCTGGCCGAGCTGGTGGTCGAGCGCGCCAAGCGGCTTGCCGAGCAAGGGCGGCAGGCCTTCGTCTTGCTGGACAGCTTGACGCGGCTGGCGCGCGCTTACAACAAGAACGTCGGCAACAGCGGCCGCACCATGAGCGGCGGCATCGACATTCGCGCGCTCGAGGTCCCCAAGCGCCTCTTCGGCAGCGCCCGTGTTTTTGAAGAAGGCGGCTCGCTCACGGTCATGGGCACCGCCCTCATCGAGACCGGCTCGCGCATGGACGATATCATCTTTCAGGAGTTCAAGGGGACCGGCAACATGGAGCTGGTGCTCGACCGCAAGCTGTCCGACCGCCGCATCTTCCCCGCCATGGACATCACGCAGTCCGGCACGCGGAAAGAAGAACGCATCTTGCCGCCGGAAGTCTTGCAGCGCGTCACCTTGCTGCGCCGCAGCCTGGTCTCACTCAACCCGGTGACCGCGATGGAATCCCTTGTGCAGCAGCTCGGCAAGGTCCCGTCGAACGCCGCGTTCCTGGAGAAGATCGCCACATTTGTGCGCTAGTCCTTTTCGCCTCATGAGAATCGTCGCATGCTTCGACGACGAGCTTTCACCATCATTGAGATTGTGCTGGTCCTGGCCATCATCGCCATCCTCGTAGGCTTGCTCCTTCCCGCTGTCCAGAAGGTCCGGGAAGCGGCCAGTCGCTTGAAATGCACGAACAATCTGTACCAGCTCGGCCTGGCGGCACACAACTATCATGACGGACACGGCGTCTTGCCGCGCTATCGGCTCTGTCCGGCCCCGTGGCAGGCGGGCAAGGATCTCCATGGGGATTTACTGACCGACCCGATGACCTTCACCGGCCCGGACGAGGTATGGTGGGCGCCTTACGATAATCGCGTCGGTCCGACGACGCTGCCCCTGGTCAACTTCCAACCCAACCGCGCCTTGCTCTGGCCATTCCTGGGAGGCGACCAGAGAATCCTGCACTGCCCTTCGGCGAACCAGTCGTTTCAGGTTGGCTATGCAATGAGCTATGTCACGGGCGGACCG
>DASZFN010000402.1:0-7521 GCA_035939715.1 Gemmataceae bacterium
GGGATCTGAGCCATCAATTCCAGGAGCAAGGCATCTTGCTCGGCGGTGAGGGGCGCCCCACGATCGACATCGCGCCAGGCGGTCGGCCCAAAGGCCGCATCCAAACGCGTCTTCCAGCCGGCCAGGATGTCCGCGACAGCATTCTGATCCTGTTCGGCCTGCAGCCAGGAGCGCGAACTGTTCTGCTCCCCAGGGCTGCCGCCCGCCGCCTTGCTCAATACGTCGAGCAAGCGACGTAAGCCGGCGCACTGATGAAAGCGCAACTGCCGGCCGTCGGCGGCCGCCCAGGAGAAACGCTGGTCCCACGTCCGCCGGGCTCGTTCCTCCGCCCTGGCGAGCACAGCGCTGGCGGCATCAAGAAGTTGTTTGTGGGCGGCGATCAGTCCCGGCGCCGACGTGCAGGCTAGAGAGCTGTCGCGCAGCACCTCGACCATGCGCAGCGCCAGTTGCTGCGCATAGCGTGCCAGCATTTCGAGGTAATCCGCCCGCGCCCGATCCACCGTGCGCGGCTCCTCGGCAAGAGCGGCGTCAAACTCCGCCAGTTTACGCTCCAGCTTATCCAGCAAACCGTAGAGCTCGGCCACTTCTCCCCGGTCGAGAATCTGCTGTAGTTTCTCGCGATCACTTCGCAGGTTCCCGGCCAGGGCCTCGACGGCAGCTTCCCAATGATCCAGAGCGCGCGGTAAAGAAGGTCGCGCCAGCGCCGCGCTCTGCACGGCTTCCAGGAGCCGCTCAACCACCGGAGAGCCGACCGGATAGATGAAGCGGTGCTTGCCGTCGCGTCCCCAATCCACCAGACCGCTGGTTCGCCAGCAGGTCTCGCATTTGATGCAGTTTTCAAAATTCACAATGACCTGAAGTTGGCCTTGCGGGTTGCGGCGGGCCTCATAGACATGAGCAGGACATACGTGCCACAGGCCGGCCTCGGCAACGGCGTTCTTGTCCGGCAAAGAGGACGGCCAGTGCACGTGAATGTGCGAATCCTTGACGCTCTGGTAGACGAGGGTGCCGAGCCGCTCGTCCCAGGCGCGTTCCTGAGAAACAGCGTCAGGAGCCAGCTCCACGGCTTGCTGCACGGCCAAGGCATAGCGCGGATAGAGGCCGCGCGAGCGCCTGGCGCTACCGTTCTGGCGAAACGTGCCGCTGAAGCGGCGCCAGCCACTGATAAAAGCGCCGCCCATGCCGGCGGCCACGGCAACAACGATGGCCAGGAGCAGGTCGAGCATGTTGATCTGCCGAATCAGCAACTGGCTTGCACTCGGCAGTTTGGCGGACAACGGGGCGTCGTCGTTTGTATAAACTTTGCGTGCCGCCGCCGCCAGCACCGGCCCCATGCGGCGAAACCACTTGCGGACCATCTTCGGCGGTGCGCCGACCGCCTGGCCACCGCCGGCCACACTGTAATGGAAGCGCAGCACCCCGGCTTCCGGGAGATTGGGACGCGGGCTCCCCGCTAGGTCGCGCATGGCGTTGACCGTACCATCCAGCAGGAGTTTGCCCAGGCTCGGCCGGCTCACGACTTCACGCAGCCGCAGAGCACGCAACAGGTGGCGGATGTCGTTGCGCATGTCGCGCCATTGCGCCGGCCCGGCAACTTGCAGCAGCAGGCGCAGCCAGTTGATCCACTTCGTGATGAACCAGCGCCGGGGCCGCGTCCACACATAGGCGCTTCCCAGGATCACGTCCAGATTCCGGCCGAAGAAAACACTGGTCCGTTTCACATAACCGGGCCAGTTGCGCAGGAATTGCACGTCCTTCCAGTAATGGCTTTCCTGCAAAGGCTTCAGGTAATGCCGGTGCAAATTCTCGCGCGTGAAGGCCTGCCCCTCGGCGCGAATCCTCCGCGCGGCCCGGGAAATCAGCAGTCCCATGGCCGTGGCCGGCCCGGTGAAGTTGGGAAACGGAAAATCAATCCCAATCGCGCTGGCCGCCCCGCCGATGGCCAGACCCTCGTCAATCAAATTGGGGATATCGCGGGCGCCGCCGCTGCGGATCAGCTTGGCGCCGAAGACGCCGCGCTTGCCGTCTTGCATCCACGGCCGCAGGGCCGGCATATTGAGGAACCACTCCATGAGCAGATTGGGATCGCCCTGAAAGTCCTGCTGCAAATGCTCCGCCGGCAGCACGAGTCCGATCGATAGGCTTTGCCGATTGCTGTACACGAAACCGCCCATGTTCAGACGCACAGGACGGCCGCGATGCGTGCCGTTGCGCAGCAGCATCTCGTAGGCCACGCCTTCTTCCGCATCCACGTTGAAGAGCTTCTCAATGGCGCCGGACGGCAAGTCGATGACCTGCTTGATCCCCTGCAGAAACTTGGCGGATTCGCGCGGGTCGGTAAAGCGCTCGTAGCCCTCGCGCGTGACCAGGTGAGAAGCGTCCCCCTCGGCCAGGAACACCAGATCGGCATAAAGCGGACCACGATTGGTGCAGACGCCGATGATCCGCCCGTCGTGACGGATCAGGCTCTCGGCCGTCGTGCTGGCAAGGACCGCCACGCCATGACGCAGGGCGATGTGGGCCAAATGGTGGTCGTAAATCGGCCGCAATACCGTATAGCAGTGCCGAAAAGCCTGCGGGTCGCGATATTTCATGCCGAGCAGGCTGTAGCCGTCGCAGGTGAAGAAACCGCGTTCCACCAGGCGGCGCTCCCAGGCCAGCGCTTCAACGCCTTCAGGACCGAGGATGTCGGGAGACGCCAGATTTTCGCAGAAGTAAACGCAGCCCGACCAGTTCTCTGCGCCCGGGAAAGGCGCGGCTTCAATGGCAACGACGCTGAACCCGGCTTTCGCCAGCCCGATGGCAGCGGTTAAGCCCGCAGCGCCCGCGCCAACTACCGCGACATCAAAATTGCTTCCTGTGCTCATCGCGCTTGTCCCACGGCCTCCGTGTTTGCCCAGCGTCGGAGTCCGGCACTGGGCTCAAAACGCGGTCCCAGGTGCTGCGCCAGCGCTGCCAGCGCCTGCACGACTTCTGCACGCCCGCGGTCCTCCGCATAGCGGAGCGGTCCGCCGCGATGCGGCGCCCAGCCCGTCCCGAGCACCATCGCCAGGTCGATCGTACTCGCGTCCTCAGCAAGTCCTTCATCAAGGCACACGGCGGCTTCGTTGACCATCAGCAAAACCAGCCGCTCCCGCGCCTGGCTGAGCTGCATGGCCCTCGACATATCGGTCATCGAGGCGGTGTCCGCCTTGTTAAGATCTGATATCAGCCTTACCGCCCCCTGGTGCACTTTCCGTTTTTTCCCCTGGTGCAGGTAGAAGCCGGTTTCCGCCTTTTGCCCTAGCCAGTTACTCTCTTGCATGGTGGCAAATAGTTGCGGCAACTGCCGAAGCACGGGCTCATTTTCCCAGCGCTTGCCGAATACGGGCGTCATGGCGCGGGCAATGTGCGCGGCCACGTCGATGCCCACCTGGTCCATCAATTCAAACGGCCCCATGGGCATGCCGAAACGCCGCATGGCATGGTCAATGCCGTCCATGGGCACGCCCTGGCTCACCAGCAGCAAAGCTTCGGCGAGATACGGCATCAAGACGCGGTTAACGACGAAGCCAGGGCTATCCTTGACCACCACGGGCGTCTTACCCATCTTGATGGTCCAGGCGCAAAGATCGGCAACCGTCCGGTCCGCGGTCGCCCCTGCCCGGACCACCTCGACCAACGGCATCTTGTGTACGGGATTGAAGAAATGAAGCCCGGCCAGCCGCTCGGGCCGCTTTGACGCCTCCTGGAGGGGACCGACCAGCAACGATGAGGTATTCGTGCACAATATCGCTCCAGGTGGCGTGTTTTCTTCCAGGGAGCGGAAGACCGCCAGTTTGGTCGGCAAATCCTCGATCACTGCCTCGATCGCCAGATCGACGGCGGCAAATCCTTCCCAGCCGATCGTGAACTTGATCGCGGCCAGTTTCTGTTCCGCGGATTCCCTGGTGAGGATGCCGTTCTGCACCGCCTTCTGGAAGAGCCCGGTCAGCCGTGCCGAGCCCGCCGCCAGAGCAGCCTCGCTCACTTCTCGAACGATGACCTCATGGCCGCGAAGTGCAGCGAGCTGAGCGATGCCTGCCCCCATGGTGCCGGCGCCCACGATGGCCAGACGGCCGATCTGCTTGCCTGGTTCGGCGGCGATGCGTTCCGGCAAGGCGCGTGCTTCTTCGCGCCGGAGAAAAAGGCGGACCAGATTCTGACAGGCGCGGCTCATGACCAGGCGGCTTGCCGCTTCCCGCTCGGCAGCCAAGCCCGCAACCATGCCCTGATTAATTCCCACGCGCACAACCTGAAGCGCCTCAAACGGCGCCGGCATATCATCGGGCACGCGCCGCTGCAGGAGCCGCTCCGTGCTGCGATAAATCAAGCGGCGGTTGAAGCGCGTCCACTCGAGAGCGCGCTGCCGCCAGGTACGCACGGGCAGCGACGTCCTGGTCCGCTTTCCCTTCCGCAGCGCATCCACAAGCAGAAGCCCTAGCCGCGCCGCCAGTTCGGGCTCCGTCGCCCCCATGGCGTCAGCCAGTCCCCATTCAAGAGTTTTCCTGGCGTCGAGCCGGCGGCCCGCCAGGATTACCTGCAGCGCTCGCTCCAACCCGATGACGCGTGGCAAGCGTTGGCAACCGCCCCAGGCCGGAAGAAGCCCCAGCTCCACCTCGGGCAAACCCAGTTGCGTTCGCGAATGCTCGAGCACCAGGCGATAATCGCAGGCCAGGGCGACCTCCAGACCGCCGCCCAGGCATGGTCCGTGAATCAGCGCGATGGTCGGCACACGCAAGTCGGCGAGCTTGTTAAAGACCTGCTGCCCTCGGGCAGACCCTGCCTGCGCCTCCTCGCCATTTCGGATTCTGGTAAACTCGTGCAGATCCGCCCCAGCCACGAAGCCGCTCGGCTTGTCGCTGCGGAGCACAAACACACGGGCCGCGGCATCGGCGGCGACATGATCGATCGCTTTTTCCAGGTCGGCGAGGACTTCTTGCGTGAAGACGTTAACACTGCGGCCCGCCACATCGAACCAAAGAAGGCGAACGCCTTCCGGCTTTTCCTCGACACGCAGGTTTTTGGTCAGAAGGGCCGTCACGCCGGATGTTCCATCCTCAACAAGGGCGTTGCACTTTCGCTCTTAGCATATTGTATCGTGGGGCACGTTTTTAACGTGCCGCATCAATACGCTGCGTTCAAGTGCATCCCCCGGCGAGAGTTCAGGAACTGCCGTTGGCCGTGGCGTGGTCGCCGCTGCGGCCTTCGCGGAGGCGGCGGCGCTGGATCTTGCCCAGGAAGTTCTTGGGCAATTCGCTGACGATGTCGATCTGCCGCGGCCTCTTTTGTTTGCCCAGGTACTGCTGGCAATGGCTCTGGATGGCTGCCTTATCCAGCGTGACGCCTGGTCGAGGTACGACAATCGCCAGGATGTCTTCGCCGCGTTCCGGATCGGGCACGCCGATGACCGCCGCCTCGGCCACGCCGGGGAACTTATTCAGGACTTCTTCCACCTCGGCAGGGAAAACCAGGAAGCCGGACGTCTTGATGATGTCTTTTTTGCGATCGACAATCGTGAAGTAGCCGTCGCGGTCGCGCCGCGCCAGGTCGCCGGTGTAGAGCCAGCCGCCGCGCAGAGCCCGTGCCGTCTCTTCCGGATTGCTGAAGTATCCTTTCATCACCTGCGGGCCACGGATCACCAGTTCCCCCACAGCGCCGTCCGGCAGTTCCTCCAGGCCGGTCGCCTGGTCCATGATGCGGGCATCCGTGTCCGGCAACGGCAAGCCGATAGTGCCTGGCCGGTTGCCGTCGTTGACCGGGTTCACGTGCGTCACCGGACTCGCCTCCGAGAGGCCATAGCCTTCCACGATGTTGCGGGCGCCATAGCTGGAGAACGTTTGCCGCACGTTCATATCAAAAGCGGACGCGCCCGAAATCACCGCGCGAATGAACGACAGGTCGCGCGGCTGCTGTTTCAGCTCGCGGTTAAAGGCGGCCACCATTGCCGGCACGGCCGGGATAACATTGATGCGCTCGCGCTCTATCAGCTCGAGCACCGGCCTGGTTTCGAAGCGCGGATAAAGATGGATGGTCGAGGCCATCGCCATGCTCATCAAGACGCAGACACTCAGACCGTAGGCATGGAAAAACGGCAACACCCCCAGGACGCTTTCCGTGCCGTCCGCGCTGCGACTCCAGGCGCGGAGCTGCATCGCGTTCGCCAGCAGATTGCGGTGCGTAAGCATTACTGCCTTGGGCGACGCCGTGGTGCCGCCGGTGGGCGCCAGCACCGCGACATCTTCCTCAGGAACAATGTGCGCGGCCACGTTCAGCGGCAGGTCGCGCAGCAAAGACTCAAAGCGGTGCAGGTGCGCGTCTTCGCGCAGCCGCAACGGCCCGTGTCGCCGCAAGCGCTCGACGCGATACAGCCAACCCTTCCACGGCGCCATGCGCTCGGCCAGGGAGGTAACCACGATGTGCTGGAGCGGACCGCGGTTCAGCAAGTCCATCAAGCTGGGGGCCAGCAAATCGAGCGTAACTACCGTATGGCAGTCGGTCATCTCAATCCACTTGGCCAGCTCCGGGCCGACCATGAGCGGACTCAGCTGCAGTGCCGTCGCTCCCGTAAGCCAGGTGGCATTCAGAGCGATCAGGTACTCCGGAATGTTGGGCAACAGCATGCCGATGCGCCGGCCGCGCCTGGCCCCAAGCCGCGTGAGCGCGCCGGCCAGGCGCCGCGCCTGCTCGAGCAAGCGCGTATAGGTCATGCGCTCACCGTAAAGGCTGCACGCAGCACGCAGCGGAAAGCGCTGCTGCGCGGTTTCCAGCAGGGAAGTCAAAGGGAGTTGCGGATAATGCAGCGACGAAGGTACATCCGAGGGGTACGCATCGAGCCAGGCACGTTGCCACAGCGGGATCACCCGCTTTGCGGCACTCGAACCAATGCCTCGAAGCACCATGGCCGGCCTCCTCTCCGCGTTCCGTGCCAGGGCGTCCGTTCCAGGGACGCAGGGCAACATCGGTCAGGCAGGATTCCACAGCCCCATTGCACGTTCGGTAGGTTGGACAAAAGCCGAAAAGCAACCATGGGAAGGTCCTCTCGGCAAACCCCGCTGGCCGTCGCGGACCAAGTCTGGACGAGTAAAAATACCCGCCGTTCAGAGGCAGAGCAAAAGAAGCGCCAGATAATCTGACCTACGCTATCAGAGCAATTCCATTCCGTCGAACATGCCTCCGTTTTGCTCTGTTCCTCTATGCCAATTCTAGGCCATGACTTCGGACCGGACAACAGCGTCAGGCCATTTAACGACGCCGGAAAATCGCGGTTCGATCCTTGATTCCGATTTTGCCGGGAAAGCGCCGCCCCTTACGGGGCCGTTTACGCGATCCGCTTTTTGTCGGGGCATGAAATGTGTTTACGTGTCCCGTAGAACGGAATTCATTCCGTTCAGCACCGCGAGCGCCCCGAATGCTGAACGGAATGAATTCCGTTCTACGGGATATGTTCGATTTCCGAGGGACGCCTTTCTCCTTAGAATGCCTCCACACCAAGGAGAATAC
>DASZFN010000403.1:0-2120 GCA_035939715.1 Gemmataceae bacterium
TGGTAGGGCTGGTGATCGTGGGCGGCCTGCTGGCCGTGTGGCACTGACTCAGTGTGGCACTGACCCAGTGTGGCACTGACCCAGTGTGGCATTGACACCGGTTTCCCCAGGGGGCTCGCTTCCGAGAGCCCGGGTCGGGAATTTTTTTCCAGACCCGGGCTCGGGCCCTCAGTCGTTAAAATCCTGTGCATGACCAAAGAAACGATCTCGACCCCCAACGCTCCTGCTGCACTCGGCCCCTACTCGCAGGGCATTCGTCTTGGCAACATTGTGTTCACTGCCGGGCAGGGCCCCATCGATCCGGCCACGCAAAAGATTGTTTCCGGCGGCATTGTGGAACAGACGACGCGCGTGATGGAGAACCTGAAGGCCATTCTCGAGGAGGCAGGAACCAGCCTGGACAAAGCCGTCAAGGCCAGCGTGTTTCTGAAGGACTTGAACGACTTCCAGGCCATGAACGCGGTGTACGCCAAGTACATGGCTCCGGCGGGTGTTGCGCCTCCGGCGCGGACGACGGTTCAGGCGGCACGGCTGCCCGGCGACATCCTGGTCGAGATCGACGTAATTGCCGAGGCCTAGCTTCGTTTCGGCGCGCGGCGCATCCAATTCGTCGGAGATTCCCGAAATGCCTCAGGCACCTGAAAAGATCGAAAAGACGGAAGCGGAGTGGCGTGCGCAGCTTACGCCGGAGCAGTACCACATCCTGCGGGAGAAGGGCACGGAGCGGCCCTTTACCGGCCCGCTGGAGTTCAACTATGAGACCGGCGACTACCACTGCGCCGGCTGCGGCACGCTGCTGTTCAACTCCGGCGCCAAGTTCGACTCTGGCTGTGGATGGCCCAGCTTCATGATCCCCGCCGATTCGACGGCCGTGGCAGAGCACGAAGACAACACCTTTGGCATGCGGCGCGTTGAGGTGACCTGCGCCCGCTGCGGCGGACACCTGGGCCACGTCTTCAACGACGGGCCTCGGCCGACGGGGCTGCGTTACTGCATCAATTCGGCCTCCCTTACGTTTGAGCACGAAAAGAAATGACGGCCGCATGGAGGGCAGGCGCAATCGCGTAGATTGTCAGCATGCCCTCTCGCTTGATTTACCTGGCATTTGCAGCGGCGATCTGTTCGGCCGGATCAGCACAACAAGCTTCGTCGCATGAAGACCTGGAGCTCGATCGTCAGCTCCAGGCCGTTGCCGCTGCGCATCACGGCAAGGTGGCTGTCTACGCCGAAAACCTGATGACCGGCCAGACCGCGGAGTTTGCAGCCGATGAGCCTGTGAAGACGGCATCGACCATCAAGATGGGCACCCTGCTCGACGCCGCCGAGCAGATTCGCGCGGGTCATGCGTCGCTCGACGAAAAGCTGGTTCTGAACCACGAGAACCAGGTGGAAGGCTCCGGCGTGCTGGGCGAGCTGGATACGCCTCTGGCGCTTACGCTGCGCGATACGCTGACGCTTATGGTGGTGCTGAGCGATAACACCGCCACCAACATGGCCATCGACAGGCTGGGGTTGGCGCACATCAATGAGACGCTGCGCGAGGCGGGGCTGAAGCAGACCTATCTCTACAAGAAGGTCTACGTGCCGGCGGCCGGTCCCATGCCGGCGGACCAGCCCAAGTTCGGGTTGGGCAAGACGACGGCGCGGGAGATGGCGGCCATCATGGCGCGGCTGGCGCAATGCCGGCTGGCGCTCGACGGCTCGGCCGCCAAGCCGGGCGACGGCGCGGTATGCGGCGCCATCCTGCACATGCTGCGCAACCAGCAGGACCGCGACGGCATTCCGCGGTATCTGGAATTCCTGGACACCAGCGAACACGGATCGGCCATCGCCAACAAGACCGGCGCGCTCGACGCATTGCGCGCCGACGTGGCCCTGGTAGCGTCGAAGGCAGGGCCGATCGTGATTGCCGCATACACCTACGACAACACCGACCAGCGGTGGAACGGTGACAACGAGGGCGAGCAGACGCTGGGCAAGCTGGCCAAGGCCATTGTGGACCGCTGGTCGCCCACCGGCCTCGACCCCGAGTCCTTCAACTGGGACAACCCGCTGTTGCCACCAGCCGCAGCACATGAGCCGACCACGCAGACGCATCCCTGATGAGCGAATATCCACAT
>DASZFN010000404.1:0-2177 GCA_035939715.1 Gemmataceae bacterium
AATCATAGGCAGGATCGCGGTTCTGATCAATCGCCATTCGAGCAGGGCTGCAGCCGCGCTCCAATGGCGGATCTACAAAACCAATTAGCGCCCGTGACCCTTGACCAGGACCCAGCCGCCGCTGCGATGGACGCAGCGAACTATCCTACACTCGCAGCGAAGTCGCCGCTTCAATCTCTTCCGTCAAGGCTTCAGAGGCGGTAATGCACGCGCCTCGGCTCACGTCGTGATGGGTTACGAGACGAATCGCGTCGGGGCCGACTGTGCTGGTTAGAATGCCGCGAGCCTTGAGCCGCGCAACGAGGTCCGTCGCTGTTAATACGCCCGTCAGGCGGAAAATCACGATGTTGGTTTCGACCGCATCGAGATCGATGGAGACTCCCTCCATGTGCGACAGCGCCTCGGCTAGCAGCCGAGCGTTGGCATGGTCCTCATGAAGCCGCGCCGGCATCTTCTCCAACGCCACCAGTCCGGCCGCCGCCAGCACGCCGGCCTGGCGCATGCCTCCGCCGAGGGCCTTGCGATAGATGCGTGCCTGCTCCATCAGTTCAGCCGAGCCCACCAGCATGGAACCGACCGGCGCGCCCAATCCTTTCGACAGGCAGAACATCACGGTGTCGAATCCGCGTGTCAGAGTCTTGACGTCGACGTTCAGGGCCGCGGCCGCATTGAAGATGCGCGCTCCATCCAGATGCACAGGAAGCTTGCGTTCTTTCGCGTTTTGCCAGATCTCTTCCATCACCGCAAGCGACGTGCAACGCCCGCCGGCAAGGTTGGCCGTGTTCTCAATCTCGATCAGGCCCGTAGCCGCGCGAAAACTGCTGCGGCCATAAATGACCGGCTCGATGTCCTTCCAGGTCAATATGCCTTCTCCGGTTGTGACCGCACGGATGAGGCAGCCAGAAAACACGGCCGCCGTGGCCATCTCCCAGTCGAGAATGTGGGAGCGCGATTCGCAGATGATCTCCTGCCCCGGTTGGGTGTGCAGACGAAGAGCGATCTGGTTGCCCATGGTTCCGGTGGGAACAAAGAGCGCGGCTTCGCGGCCGAATGTCGCCGCAGCCCGGCTCTCCAGCAGGTTGACCGTGGGATCCTCGCCATAGACGTCGTCGCCCACCTCGGCGGCAGCCATGGCGGCGCGCATCTCAAGTGTGGGGCGAGTCACCGTGTCCGAACGTAAATCAATGATCTCTGCCAATGGGAGTTCCCCCAGTTCGTAGTTCGTAGTTCTTAGTTCGTAGTTCTTAGCAAGACCCGGCAATCGAAACGAGCTCCAACCGTGAACTATGAACTACGAACTGTGAACTGCTTTCACGGTATTTGCCCCATGGGCAGTTCCATCACCGGGGACGCTTTGCCGTCCCGGGAGGCATAGGCCCAGAGGCCGTGAAAATTCTGTCGCAGTGACGGCTGCGCCCGCAGAACCGCGCTCAAGACGGCGGTCGCCTCGGTGCGCAGAGCTGCGGGATCGGTCACGCCAGTCGATTGGTACGTTACGGCCAGGTCGGCCTGGCGCAGCGAGGCGTCCAGGCGCACGGAATCGATCTTCCAGGTGCGCGCGCCATCGGGGACGGAATACGGATACGCCTCGGCGGGCGAGTCCTTCACCTGCGCCTGCTCCTGGCCCAGCTTTTCCAGGTTGGGCGAGGAGAGAAAATCCACCGGGACCAGCAGATAACGGGCTGCCTCGTACGAAAACCAGGCGCTCCATGCCAGATTTGCCTTGGCGAGTTCGCGGGCCCGTTGCCAGTACCAGACGCCGTCATGCCCGTCCAGCATTCCCGGCCGCAGGAAGACGCCGCCAATCTTCCATGCATTTCCGTCCAGCCCCAGGATGAATGCCAGCTGAGCCGAAACGGACGGCGAGGCCGACCCGGGAGTCGAAGCGCCCATGACGTAGGCCAGGATCAGCGCGTACTTCCCCGGGGGCAGCGAGCGCATGGAGATGGTCACGGTGAGCGAGCCGTTGGCGTTGGAGCAGAAAAACTGCGTGTCGGATGGACTGGTCAGAGCCGTAGCGTCCAGCTGATAAAGAGCATTTAGTTGCACCTGGCCACCCTTGACCAGGGGTGCGCCCAGTTCAACGACCCCGCGAATCCCTTCCCACTGCTGGGCTACAGCCGGCAGGAGGGTGGATTGCAAGGACGTGAAGTCCTGTTGAATTACGGCAGTGGTCA
>DASZFN010000405.1:0-3287 GCA_035939715.1 Gemmataceae bacterium
GCGAGGCTGAGCACGCTCGCCGCCGCCGGAGTGCGTACGCGTGCCTGGCGTGCGGCTTCCACAAGCAGATTACCCGGCGTGGCCGTCGGATCGAAGACGATTCCGGCCTTGGCTCGTTCCATGACCAGCAGCGCTCGGGCCTGCGGGTCGATGCCGCCCAGGTGCGGGTCGGCGACCGTGCCGTGCATGGCCGGGTCGGTCAAGATGGCGAGGCCGATTTCCAGGGAATCCAGATGGTCTGGAGTCGCGCCCTGGGCTGTCAGCGCCTGGGCGGCGGCTTGCGAGAGCGAAAAGAGCGTCGCCTGCAACGGCACCCCCGGCCGTGTGGAAAGCTGACTGAAGTTCAGGCCATCCGTGCTTCCCTTACGGCGGACGACAAGCACAGCGCCGGAGACCTGACCGTCGGCGGCGCCGAAAAGATAGTAGTTAGGAGTGGCGCCGGCGAGCAGCAGAGCGATGTTCGCGCGGCAAAAATCCGCAAACGCGGCCAGTTCCTCGCTGTCGAAGAACCATCCCGGCGCGGAGAGATTTGCCTCCGCCAGCGTATCCTTGATCCGGCCGCGAATCGGCAAACCCTCGAAGGTCATCAGGCTGGTGGCATCGTCTTTCCACAACGACGGGTGAAGTCCCGCCTTGACGCAGACCTGCTCCAGGAAGCGCTTCGCGTCCCAGTTGTGATCGGCCGCCACGCCCGGCAGAAGCAGGCCGCGCGCCTGGCCGCGGGCCACTACCAGGCCATGCTTGCCGCCCACGACGACGGCGGCCACTCGGTCGTCCCCGCGCGCCGTTACCGCGGCGGGGTTATAGAGGATCCAGACCTCCATATCCAGGTGTTCCAGCTCCACGGGCGAAACCGGCGGAAAGCGGGCATCGTCGACCGCGGTGCGGAAGGCGGCATCGTGTAGCGCCTTAGTTAATGTCACCGGCGGATCCAGCAGTCCGCCGCAGCAGGAGCGCAAATGCCGGCCCCGTTTAAGACTGACAAACGAGCCGGAGACGACATAGTCGGCGCTGCCGGCAAAGGTTGGATCGGCATGAGCGGGTGACTCACCCATAACGGTGGCGCGAATGATCTCGCCGGCGGCAGCGAGAATGAGCTGTTGTTGCTCTGCCGTCAGCTCCGGCCGCTGCGGGCCGAGCGCCCTGAGGGAAGGTGCGGCTAGCTCGGCGCCGATCATGGGATTCCTCCGTCAAAAGTAGAGCAGGTTTTCCAACCTGCCTGCGACAGTACGGCAGGTTGAAAACCTGCCCTGCGAGTGATCAGCGTACCGCGCGGGGCAGCACCTGGGCATAGGAAGATAAGTCGCCCGTGCGCACGGACTCCGGCTCGGCCGGCCAAACGCCCGGCAAGGGCGTCCGGCAGCGTGGACAGCAACCGTCCGAGGTCAGGTTGTAGTTGCGCACCAGAAAGCCGTAACGCTCGATAAGCGTCTCCTGGCAGTTCGCACAGCGCGTGTCTTCCCAGTTTCCCACCTGGCCGGGCCTGTTGCCGGCGTAGACGTAATGTAATCCTTCCTCGGCCCCGATTTCCGCGGCGCGGATCAATGTGCCGGCAGCGGTATCTTCCGGGCTGGTCATCTTGTAGTCCTTGTGGAAGCCCGTTACATGCCATGGAATGTCGCGACTTACCGATGCCAGGAATCGGGCGGCGGAACGCAATTCTTGCTCGCTGTCGTTGAAGCCGGGGATCACGAGCGTCACGACCTCGACCCAGATGCCGCGCGAGTGCACGAGCCGGATGGTTTCGAGGATTTGCTCGAGCGTGCCGCCGAGCGAGCGATAATGGCGATCGTCGAAGCTCTTGAGATCGACCTTGTAGGCCACGATCCACGGCCGGATGTAATCGATCGCCTCCGGCGTGGCGTTGCCGTTGGAGACAAAGGCGCAGGCCAGCCCGGCGGCCGTCGCTTCCTGAAAAACGGCGACCGCCCATTCGGCGGTGATGAGCGGCTCGTTGTAGCTGGAGACCATCAATCGGGCTTTTTCGCGCTTGCCCATGGCCACCAGTTGCGCCGGGCTGATCGGCCGCATGGGAGCATTGGCGGCCTCGTCGCGCAGGGCCTGGCTGGTGAACCAGTTTTGACAATAGCTGCAGTGCAGGTCACAGCCGAGCATGCCGAAGGTCAAGGCGTCGCTGCCGGGGTAGACATGGAAGAACGGCTTCTTTTCAACCGGATCGCATTGCAAGGCGGCGACGTAGCCGAACGGCACTTTGAGCTCACCGCCTTCGTTGAAGCGGACTTTGCAGATGCCGCGTTGGCCCGCGCCGATCAGGCAGCGATGGCCGCAGGCGTAACAGAGAATGCGGTCGTCTTCGGGGCGCCAGAGCGTGCCGACGACGGTGCGCTGGTCCATCACGTAGGCCTGCACCTCATTGGCGACTCGTGTTTTCGACTTCATGGCTCAAACCGCCCTGTTCGGTCATTCCGCGCGCCGTAGCCAGACGCGGTTACTGTGAAAGGTACTTTGACCGGCCATGTCAGCGAGCGCGTCGGAAGTGGTCCAGTTGACATTACGGCCGCCGTTCATTTTACACCATCGGCCCTTGGGTGAAACCACCACTCCGCGCCGAACCGCGTCGGTCAGCACCGCCCGCAGGCGGCACCAGCCGCGCGCGTTCTCGACCAGGACGCTGTCGCCCTCGGCGATGCCGCGCGCGGCCGCATCCTCAGGGTGAATTTCAACAAAGGCCGGACCCGCGCCCTTCAAGAGCCCCGCCTGGTTCGCCAGGCTGCTGCTGACGAAATGGTGTGCTGCGCCGGTGACAAGATTTAGTGCATCCTCTTCGCGAAATGGAGGTGTCGAACGGCCGAGCTGGCCGTTGTCTGCGTCTGCTTGATCCAGATACGCAGGCAGGGGATCCAACCCTTCGTCTGCCAACTGCTGGGAGTAGAGTTCAACCTTGCCGCTCGGTGTGGGGAAAATTCCGTCTGCAAATGGCGTCGGCTGCGGCACGGAGAGCGGCACGGTTCGCTCCTGCTTGACACGCTCCAGGGTGATGCCGTCCAGAAACGGGTTATGCCGGGCCGTGGCGGTCAGTACCTCGTTAATGACGCCATCGGCGTCGTCATGCAGCCAGGACTCCGTGAAACCCAGGGCGGTTGCCAGCAAACGAATGACATCCCAGTTGCTCTTGCACTCGCCCAAGGGGGCAATGGCAGGTTCGTTGTACGTCAGCCAGGTGTGCCCGTAAGCTTTGTGCAAATCGGTGTGCTCCAGTTGCGAAGTGGCCGGCAGAACGATATCGGCGTAGTCGGCGGTGTCCGTCAAAAACAGTTCGTGGACGA
>DASZFN010000406.1:0-5328 GCA_035939715.1 Gemmataceae bacterium
CATGAGAGTTACGAGACGAAGTTCGCCGCCCTGCAGGCCGATGCCAGCGTTCTGGAGCAGGCGCGGCAACAGCTCGAAGGGGAAAAGGAAACCGTACACGCGCAGTGGGAGCAGAAGCACCAGGCTCATGTCCAGCAAGCCGAGCAACGCCTTCGCGAGGAACAAACGCGGGCGACCGGAGAGCGGCAGGTAAGGCAACAGCTCGAAAAAGATCGCCAGGGTTTCCAGGAGGAAATCGAACGGCAAAAGGCGGAGCTGGCCGCCCTGCGGCAGGAGCGGGACAAGGCCGGGCAGCAAATCAAGGTGCTGACGCAAGAACGAGATCGCCTGACTGGCCAGCGTTCCGAGGAAACAACCGCGCGCAAGCAAGCGGAAGAAAAGCTGCAGGCCGCGAACAAACGTCTCCTTGAGGAGTTACAACAGGCCAGGCTGCAGGAAGGCGCCGCCTCCAAGCGCGTCAAGGAGCTTGCCGCCGAGGTTGAAGCAATCAAGACAGAAGCCGCCAAACAACAGGACCGTGAGCGCGAGAACCAGCTCAAGCTGAACGCCCTGCAGAAGGAGCTTGACCAAGCCCGCAACCAGGCGGTCGTTGGACGCGAACAGGGACTGAAGGGCCTGCAGGAAGAGCAAGGCCGCGCCGCCGCCGAGCGCCAGAACTGGCAGAAGCAATCCGAAGCGGCGCAGCGCCAGTTCGAGCAGGAACGCGACGCGCTGCGACAAGAGGCGGAAAAAACTCACCGGGAACTGGCTGACGTCCGCAAGGAGAAAGACGCACTGGCCGCCCAGCATGTCGAGATAACTGCGACGCAGCAGCGCCAGCTTGAAGAGGAGCGCGCCGGCTTGCGCCAGGAGGTGGAAAAGGCACGCCAGGAGCTGGCCGAGCTCCGCAAGGAAAAGGACACTCTGGCCGCTCAGCATACGGAGATAAAGACGGCGCAGCAAAACGCGGCGCAGCTTTCCCAGCAGGAGGTCGGCCGGCTCAACGAAACGCTCAATCAGGCGCGGCTCGAAAAAGAGACGGCGCAGCAGCAGCAGCGTGCTCTTGACGAGCAGGTTAGTTCCTTGAAAGCCCAACTGGACCAGAAAGCCGGCGACGAGGGGGAATATCACAATCGCCTTACATCTCTTCAAAAAGAGTTGCAAATCGTTCGCGGCGAAGCGGAGGCGGAACGGCAAAGGATGAGCCAGACCTTGGCCGATGAACGCGCCAAGGCAACGGCCGAGCGGCAGCGCTTTCAGGACGAACTGGCGACCGCGCAGCGGCAGCTGGACCGCGATCGCAAATCGCTGGAAAATGAGCTGGAAGAATTCCGTCAGCAGATTTCCAGCATGCGCGACACACTCAGCAACATGGGAATCCATGTCTGATTTTCGACCAGCCTCTGTTCCAACGTCATTCGTCATTGGTCATTCGCGAAGGCGAATGACCAATGACCAATGACCAAGAGCGCGCAGCTGAATGTAGCTTATTCTGCTTCTTGCTTGCGAAGTGTTGGCGAACTTGCCGTCGCGTCGAGATCGGCGCCGAGGACCGGGGTTTCGGCCGTATCGAGCAGCAGGTTTCCCGTCTCGGTCTGACTTGAGAGAACGCGAAGCTGAAAGACGAGCGGACCGATTTGAATCTGATCGCCATGCGTCAGCGTGCGTTCGCCGACGAGGCGTTTGCCGTTGATAAGCGTGCCGTTGGTGCTGCCCAGGTCGCGCAGTTGCACGGCAGCTTCGGTGACGCGGAGGATGCAGTGCTGGCGGCTCACCCAGGAACTATTGGGCCGGATATGACATTCGTTGCCGCGACCGAAAACGAACTCCCCACAGCCAAAACCGAGAGCCTTGCCCTGCGGCTTGCCGCGGACGACCACAAGACTGACATGCATCGTCGATCCTTGCCCCACGCCATCCTCTGGGTCCGGCAGTCCAGGTGACCGTGGCCAGTTCGCAGGTGCCTACGCACCGGCGTGCACCTTCCCTGGCTATATAGTTTGGGATACTTTTTCCGGTTAGGCAAATGTTTTCCTGGGTTTTTTAGGGCCTTGCCAAGAAAACGACCGGCGGCGGGCGTGCTTCCGAGCGTGCCATGACCGCAAGCAAGCTGGAAAGGCATGGCAACTCTCTTCTTGTGGCAAACCGGGGGAAAATGGTAAAAAGCAAAGACCGGCAAGTGGGAAGCCGGTTCCCGTCGTTTTTCCATTGAGGTAACGCATGAAGATTCTGACCCAGCGAAAACCTTGGGAGAGCCATGCGCGCCGCCTGGACGCATGGTTTGGTCTCCTTGCACTGGCGCTTTTCTTCCTCTCCATCCGCTTCACCTATGCGGCGGACCCCGCCATCCAGGCAGCCGAGGCCCTCTACCAGGGCGTGCACGTCGAGACGCTGCCGAACGGCTTGCGCGTCTATCTGAAGCCCGTGCCGCATTCTCCGGTAGTGGCCACGATGGTCGCCTACAAAGTTGGTTCTTCGGACGAGAATCTCGACCACACCGGGCTGTCGCACTACCTCGAACACCTCATGTTCAAGGGCACGGACAAGATCATGCCCGGCGACATCGATCGGCGCACGCAGCGCAACGGCGGGCAGAACAACGCCTATACGTCGGAGGACTATACCGTTTATCACTTCGATCTGCCGGCCAGCAACTGGGAGTTCGCCCTCGAAATTGAAGCGGACCGGATGCGCAATCTGCGCATCGACGCCAAGCATGAGTTCGAGCAAGAGAAAGGCGCGGTCATTTCGGAGCTGGAGAGGAACGAGGACGAGCCGTGGGATCTGGAACTGAAGACAATCCTGCCCTTGCTCTTTGACCACGGTCCCTACGGTCACCCGATCATCGGCGAGCGCCAGCACGTCCGCAACGCCACGGCCGAAGTGATCAAGGCGCATTACGACAAGTGGTACCATCCCAATAATGCCTCCTTGATCGTCTGCGGCGGTTTCGATGCCGACCGCGTGTTGGCGCGCATCAAGGAGCTCTTCGGTCCCATCCCACAGGCGCCGTTGCCCGAGCGCAAGCCCGCGCCGGAGATCAAACGGCACGAGCCCGTGCGCAAACAGATCCCGTCCAAGTTTGAGACGGCGCGCCTGGTCATGGGCTTCAACACGGTGCGCATCGGCGAGCCCGATTTCTATGCGCTCGAGGTTTTGCAAGGGATACTTTCCAGCGGCAAAACCGGCCGCCTCTACAAGAAGCTCGTCGAGGGGGAAAGCCTGGCGCGCGAGGTGAGCAGCTCCAATAGCGCCGGCCGGTATCCAGGCTGGTTCGCGATCCAGGTCGAGATGATCAAGGGCAAGGATCGGGCCCGGGGCGAGAAGCTTGTCCTTGAGGAATTGAAGGACCTGCGCGACAAGCCGGTCAATGAGGCGGAACTCAAGCGCGTCAAGCGCGGCCTCATTGCCTCCGCGGTCTTCGACCGTGAAAGCGTTCACGCGCTCGCCGACAGCATCGCCCGCGGCGTGACGACGAACGACCTGGATTACCTCAAAAGCTATTTGCCGCGCGTGCAAGCGGTCACGGCCGAAGAGGTGCAGGCAGTGGCGCGCAAATACCTCGACCCACAACAGAGCGTGGTCGTGTGGTCCGTGCCGCCAGAGAGCGAAAAAGTCAAAGGCGATAACGAACAGCAAGGGCAAGGGAGCTTGAATGAGCCATCGCTTTCCTTCCCTGGGCCAGCGCTTCGGCCAAGGCCCCTGGGGCTGCGCCGCCTGGCGCGAGCCGCCGATGCATCTACGGGGAGCGAAGCCTCGTTCTCGCTTAAGGACACCAAGCGTGTGGAGCTTCCCAACGGCTTGAAGCTTCTCCTTCTGGAGGACCATCGCCTGCCGATCATCGTGGCCGAAGCCTCGGCTCGGTGGGTGAGCTTGCTGGAGCCGGATGACAAGCTGGGCGTGGCGGCCCTTACCGGCACGCTGCTCGACGAGGGCACCGCCAAGCACAGCGGCCCGGAGATCGCGGAGCTGATTGAAAATGCCGGCGGCGCCTTGTCGCTCAGTTCCAGCGGCGGCTCGGTAAAGGTGCTTAGCTCGGATCGCAGTCTGGGGTTGGGCTTGCTCTTTGAATGCCTGTCCCAGGCCAATTTTCCCCAGGATGCCTTCGCCCGGCACCAGGCCCGGCATCTTTCGGGTTTGGCGGACGCCGAGCGTCAGCCGGAGTACAAGGCAGAACGCGTTTACCGCGGCCTGGCGTACGGTAAACACCCGCTCGGCCGGCCGAGCTCCGGCACGCAGAAGACCGTCGCCGCCCTCACGGCCGCCGATTGTCAGGCGTTTTACAAAAAAATCTTCGTCCCCAGCAACATGGTTGTCGCCATCGTCGGTGATTTCGACAGCAAGCAAGTGATCGACGAGGTGACCCGCCTGACGGCGGATTGGAGCGGCGCACCCGTAACCAAGCCGGAAACTCCGCCCGTGGAGAAGCCCAAGCAATTCGAGGAGAAAATCGTCAGCATGCCCTCGGCGGCGCAGTTGCATTTTTACATGGGCCACGCCGGCATTCGCCGCAGCGATCCCGATTATTACAAGTTAGTGGTCATGGATTATGTCCTGGGCACCGGCTCCGGCTTCACGGACCGCCTTTCCTCCCGGCTGCGCGATCGTGAGGGACTCGGCTACACCGTGCAGGCGACCATCACGCACACGGCCGGCATCGAGCCGGGTCTGTTCACCTGCTACATCGGCACCACGCCCGACGCGCTGGCCAAGGTGAAGAAGATCTTCCTGGAAGAAATCGAACGCCTGCAAAACGAGAAGCCCACTTCGCAGGAGGTGGCGGATGTCAAGCAATATCTGCTGGGCAGCATGGCGTTTCAATTCACGACCTACGAGCGCATTGCCGCCCGGCTCCTCATGATCGACCGTTACCAGCTTGGCCTCGACTACTATGATGCCTACCGCAAAGCGATCTCCGCGGTCACACCGGAAGACGTGCAGCAGGTGGCGAAGAAGCATCTCGATCCGAAGCACATGGTCATGGTCGCCGCCGGGGCGGTGAATGAGCAAGGGCAGCCGATTACACAGCTGCCGGCGCCGAAAAAGTAACAGTGGCGCGCAGAGCTCGCAGAGAAACCGGAGTCCTTCGATGCGGATCAAATGGTTCCTCGGTGTGGTTTGCTCGACGGTTTGCTGCAACGCGATCCAGGCCGATGAGGCCAGGCTCGGCGGCGGTGTCCGCGTTCAGCAAACGCCGGCAGTTATCCAAATCGACACCGACCTCTTGCAGGCGCGGATCAACAAGACCGGTTATGTAAGCGGCGTCGCCGGGGGGGAAGTCTTCTGGACAAGAGGACCGGCGCGCGCGAGGCCGGCTTCGGCTTACACATCATGGACTTCCTGATGGCG
>DASZFN010000407.1:0-5905 GCA_035939715.1 Gemmataceae bacterium
AGTTCCGGAGCGAAGGCCACGGCCTTCTGGAAGACGACAGCAGCCTCGTTAAAGCGGCCTTTCTCTAACAGAGCTATGCCAAGGTTCGTCCCATGGACTCCCGAGGAAGTCGGTTCTTCGATTGCATCCGGGAGAATCAGAGCCCTGCGAAACTCCCCGATAGCCTCATCGTGCTGTCGTCCTTCAACCCAGAGAATGAGGCCCACGTTGTTGTGAGCCCACGAGGCGTCGGGCTGGAGGGCGACAGCCTTCCTGTAGGCGGCGGCAGCGGCGTCGATCTGGCCTTTGAGTTGCAAGGGAAGGCCGATATCGCGATGCGCCCTGGCCAGACCGGGCGCCAGGTCAAGAGCTCTTCGGAAGGCAGCCAGGGCTTCATCTTGCCGGCCCCGCCACGAGAAGAGTCGCCCGAGCTGACTCAATACTCTGGGATTGTCCGGCCGCAAGGCGAGCGCTGCCGTAGTAAAGCGAATGGCCTCGTCGTACTCTCTCAGATCCGCGTCTGGCAACTCGGCGTGATCGTCAAGGATCCCTGCCAGAGTATAGTTGATCCAGAAGTCGGCGGGGAAGCGCTGCTGTGCGCTGCGCAACAGTTCGACCACCCGCTGAGGAAACTTGCGGTAAGTATGCCGGGCCAGGAGCAGAATGGTTTGCGGCCGCTGCTGCCCGAATTCCGCCGCTCCGGCCAGGCGCTCCAGGGCGCCCTGATCGTCGCGCGCCAGGGCCAAGCGCACCTGCTGCCGCCAGGGATCGCGGTCGGCGGCGTCCACAACGCGGGCCAAGCCATCCGCCTCCGGGGCCCTGAACCGCCGGGCCAGTTCGAGCCAGTCGTCCAGCGCTGCGACCAACGCCTCGCGGACTTTCGCCGACCGCTGCCCGATCCGCCGCGCTGCCTCGTGTACCGGCAGTTCCAACACGTTCAGGCCATGTTCCGCGAATGCATGGGCATATTCGGGCAGGGCCCGCTTCTCGGCAAAAGTCGACGCCCGGACATCGACGTCGCTCTTGGCCAGCTGAATCTGGTCGAGCCGGGCCATCAGCCGGCGGTCGTTCTCCTCGTCATTCAGTTCGCGCATCAACCCCCGCACACGCTCGACAAGTTCGGGAGGCGCCGGGCCGTTCTCAAGCAGGGTCTCCGCTTCCTTCGCTCTCGCCCGCACCTCGGCCCACCGGGCGGGATCGTCGTTGGCCGCCCGCGCCTGTTCGCGCAGCGTGTTGGCCTGTGTCAGCGCCTCGTGAATTTGCCGCGTGGTCTCGACCGCGCGGGCCAGGGCTTCCCGTTCCCGCGCCGCCTGCTGCCGTCCGATCCACAGCCAGCCGCCGCCGCCCAGCAGCATCGTCAGCAGGACTGATGCGGCCAGGGCCAACGTGAGCTTGCGCCGCTTACGCTCTTCAGCCGCCCGTGCCCTGGCCTCGACGCCGGCCAGTTCCGCCTGCCGCAAGCGCTCGGCAACTGAATGCTGATAAGCTGCCACTGCGGTAGCCGCCTCGCCACCCCGTCGCGGCCGATCCCACGGTTCCGGCGCCAGGCAGCGCTTCGCCAGTGCGATCAATTCCGGGTCGGCTCCGCAGCCGTCGAGGCGAGCATAGGCGTCCTGCAACTGGGCCGTCTGGGCCTTGTGCTGGGCCTCGACAGTCTTGCCGGTGAATGGCGGCCGGCCGGTGAGGATTTCGCACAGGATGGCACCGAGGCCGAAGACGTCGGCCCGCTCATCGACCAGGTCCACCTCGCCGCGGGCCTGCTCGGGAGCCATGTAGGCCGGCGTGCCCAGCACCGAACCGGCGTGTGTGTGCGAGCCAACCTGCTCCGGTCGATCGGCGCCTTCGCTGCGTAAGGTGCGAATCACGCTGGCTTCGGGGGGCAGCTGAGTCTTCTGCTCGTCGGTGCCGCCGCCTTCGGCCAGCACCTTGGCCAGTCCCCAGTCCATGACCTGAACTTCCCCGAAGGCGCCTACCATGACGTTCGACGGCTTCAGATCGCGGTGGATGACGCCGCGGGCATGGGCATACGCCAGAGTCTGGCAAACCTGCTCGAATATGCCGAGGAACTTCGCGCGCTCCTCCACCAGATCCTTGCGTCCCGCCAGGAACAACGCCAGGGTCTTGCCCTTGACCAGCTTCATGGTGAAATACGGCCGCCTGTCCGGGAACTGGCCCAGCTCATAGACCGGCACAATGCCCGGGTGCTGCAACTGCCCGGCGATTTGCGCTTCCTCGACGAAACGCTGCACGAACTCGGTCTTGCCCTGGTGCGCCTCGAGCAGGACCTTGACGGCGATGTCGCGGCCCAGGTCAGTGTCGCGCCCCTTAAGGACCGTGCCCATGCCGCCGCTGGCGATCTCGCCGTCCAATCGAATGCGCCCTTGTGGGTCGCGCAAACCGGCGCACTTCTCCATCTCAGCGGCGGAACGTCGAAGCACGGGCGTCACTGCCTCGCCCTCTGGATCACGTAAGTGCACCCTGTGTAGCGCGGGCTCGCCGGCAGCCAACGCCTGAAGCACGCTGGCCCCGGCCGGCAGCGGAGGGCCGGAATCGACCTTGAAGGCTCCGGTGTGACCTGAATCGGGGGGGGCCTCTGAGGGGCGATAGGTCCCCGTCTGATCAGACGGCGTCCGGTTTGCCATGAGTCACTCCTTAAAGGCGGTACGATGGCAACAGGGCTGGTCTTACAAAGGGCTGCGACCCCTGTTCTCAGCTTTTCTTACCAGGTCGCTTCGAGCGAATCAATTCGCCGGCAATTCCAAACAACGAGCCGGCAAGCCCAAACCGAATCTAGCACCGGGCTCGGATAAGGAGCAGCCAGAGGAGGCAGTGACCTATTTCAAGGAGCGTCCCAAGGACGTGCGTCAGGACCGCCATCGGCAGGCGCCGACGATGCCGTTTCCGTGGGATCAGCTGTCACTCAACGATTGAATAGGGCCAGCGGTGGGCGGGGAAATCAAAATGCAAAATCGCAGTGACGGTAACAACTTTTTCTGCCTGGGAACGTCGAAGATGGCCAACCTTGGCACCTCCCTATCGTGACGTGGCGGCGTGGCGGTGTGACTTTTTTTGCGCCCTATCTCCCCATCTGCCAAGGGGTTGTGGACGGAAAATAACACCGCCAAGCCTATGCAGGTTGGCGGTGTCTGGCGGGGCTAGCAGTCAATAAAGCAGTCAGGAGTCTTATTTCTTCTCCGGTGGCTTCGCCTCCAACTCTTCAATCGTCTGTCCCGGCGTGAGATCCTTGGCGGCCAGACCGGGATAGTCGCGGCCATAGCGGTATGCGCGGAAGATGGCGCTGCCGCTCATGCCGCCGAATCCGCCAAAACCACCGGGTCTGCCGCCGGGAGGCCCAAAGCCGCCGCGGCCCGCGGGACCGCCACGACCAGGGCCTTGCATGCCTGCCGCAAAGGCTCTCATCCGATCCTGTATCTCCTTGAGCTGTGTTTTCTGTTCGTCCTTGAGGATCTCGTCCACCTTGGCACTTGCCTCTTTCTGGAGTCCGTCCAATTGACTCTTCTGATCGTCGGTCAGTTTCAACTTATCTTGCACGGGCTGCGCCATGACCCGGCCAGGTTCCGGCATAACGCCGGCGCCGCCGGGTCCAAACGGTCCGGCCGTGCTCTGCGTTTGCTTGAGTTGCTTCCGTTGCGCTTCGGTAAGCATTGCTTCGAGCTTGCGGGACGCTTCTGTTTCGAAGGCGTCCACTTGCTTGCGTTGTTCGGGGCTGAGCTGCACAACGAACTGGAGAAACCCGGGGAAGAGCTGAACGGACCGAGCACTGCCCGCGAACCGAGGTCCGCCAAAGCCGCCTCGTCCCCCGGGCGGCCCAAAACCCAAACTCGCGCCTGGCGCGTTCTTTGCCGGATTGACATAGTCCCAGACTATTTCTTTCCCCGGGGTAACTTCAAATATCATGCCGCTGAAACCCGTGCAGATCAACGTGTTGCCGTTGGGCAGGCGCTGGGCGCTCGACATGAAGGGAGCGAAGAAATCCGACTTTTTCGGCGCGGTGTAGGTCCAGATCGGTTGGTCGGGTCCAAAAGCAGACCCCGGTTTGTGCTCGTAACGGCCGTCCGCGCTGACCGGCAACACCACTTCGTCCACCGATGAATAATTACGGTCCGCCCTGCCCCCGCCATTGCTGAAAACCAGGAGGTGGCCTGCTCCCGGCAGGCCGTCCGGTATCCAGTGCGTGTCATGCTGTGAGAAGAGGCGCTGGTCGGCCTCCGTGCCGGCGCGATAGGCCCGCGGATTTCCCCAGCGGTACAGGAGATCGCCGCCCCTTCCGTAACGGCCGCCTGTGTGGCCGGCGGCCTCGGCCGTCGTCGTGCTATGATCGATGATCCACACTTCATTGAATTCCCGCGGGCTCAGCATGATCTGGTCGAGCTTGGCGTTGTACGCCACCGCGTTGACGTGCGTCCAGTCCGGCATGAAGCCTACGAACCTCCGGCCGCCGCCCGCGCCTACGTAGCCGATGCCCTTGAGCTTGTCCAGGGCGGCGTTCTTCGATTCGCCCTTCTTCGGTTCGTCCTTCGCCGGCGGCGGATTCAGCGCTTGCGCCAGGTTGGCGAAGGCCGCCTGCGCGCTGCGGGCGAAGTTGGCGTCTACCAATTCCGGATGAGCCGCCACGTCGCCGTAGTTCGCCTTGGCAGCATCGTGGTCCTGAACGAGATGGTCCCACAGGTGCCATTCCCAGACGATCGTGCCGCCGGTCTTGCCGCTCGGCTTGATTTCCACGAGCGCATCCACCAGCATCTCGCCGCTGCCGGCCCATTCCGGCTTGACTCCCGCCTCGATGAATTCCTTGGCGGTTTTGCGCTCCCACACAATCAACATCACGTTGCCGTTGGGCATCCGGGTGACGGCATGGTGTTGCGTTTGCTTGTCGTTGTGGAATTTGAAATCCCAGACCAGCTTGCCGTCCCAGGTGAATTCTTGAACCCGTCCGCCCGCGCCGGCCCCGCCAAAGATCGCCTCATTGTCCGTAAGCTTTGCAGGCCGCAACAGGTTGCCGTTTTCCAGCAGATAAGCCTCCTGGCCGGCCAGGTACCGGCTCTCCCAGGTCCGCACCACGCGGCCCTGCATATCGGTCAGGTAGGTCTTGGTCGATTGCAACGGAAAGACGAGCGTATAGCCTTGAAATGCTCCTGGTTTGTTGATCTGCACGCCGATCCTGGCCTTTTCCTTCGGCCGCGGTTGGTCTTTCGTTGTTTGATGCGTTTGGGCCCGGGCAGGCAATGCCGCCATCCAGAGCATCCCAAGCGCAAGCGTGAGCAGCGTGAAGGAGCCTTGTGCCGAAGGCCGCGTTCGTGCTTCCCTGCGCGCGCTCAACCCAGTCCAGGGACGTTTCAACATGGCTACACCTCGTCGAAAAAAGATTTCGCTTGCATAGCACCGGCCTAGCCAGTGCTGGCTGAACCCGGGAGCGCATGCGTCTGTCTACTTTATACAGAACCGAATGATGTGGACTATGCGGTCTTGCTCTACCTCAACGCAGGGGAACTTGTCCCTGGCTTGCCATTTCCGCACCGCCGCGCAGGTTTCAAGATTGAGCCCGTCTGATCAGCCACCTGGCCAGCTCGTGAACCTTTCGACGGGAATTCGCGTCCAAGCTCTGTAGGTACGCGTTGCTACGAACCGCAACCTTGCAATGTCCATCTAGCAAAGTGAGAAACAGGACCTGTGATGACAGGGTCATTGGCAAGTTTGCGGACAGGATCAGCGGGAACAGCCGGTCGGCTGGCCTCAGCGCTGCCTTACGTATTTGCCGATCCAGCGGTCGGCAATTTCATGGATCGGCACAGGGTTGAGGTAATGCCACTTTTCGCGCCCCCTCCAGATCGTGACCACGAGGTTGGCCGCTTCAAGCAGGGCGAGGTGCTTGGTCACGGCCTGCCGCGTCATGTCTACATGTCCACAG
>DASZFN010000408.1:0-9719 GCA_035939715.1 Gemmataceae bacterium
ACTCGTCTGGTCGCCAGCATGGAGTGGGCACTGGAAGATAAGCCCGGCAGCAATGACATAGTCGAATATGAGTCGCGCATCAACTACACCCTCGACAAGTACGACGATGCCGTCTGCTGCACCTGCGACGTCTGCCGTTTCAGTGCCTCGGTCATCATGGACGCTATGCGCGTACATCCGGCGGTGATCATTGGCGGCATCTATCAGGAAAACCCGTTCTACGTGCCGCCCGACGAGTTCCTGAACGAGCTGCGCGAGCGGAACGCGAGCCGCAGCGCACCAGCTTAGCGGCCAGAGGTCACTGGCCGCGATGGAGAAAAGCACCATGAATCGCCCGAAGCAAGTCCGGCTGGCGGGTTCGGTCCTCGACCGCTCCCGGCACGTCTGCGCCTTCTTCCACCGCAAGGAGGAGGAATACCGTGTGCTCCTCCCCTTCATCAAGGAGGGCTTCGCGCAGGGCGACCGGGCCTTTCACATCGTCGACCCCCGGCACCGCCCGGAGCATCTGCGGCGTCTGCAAGAAGGGGGCATCGCGGTGGCCGAAGCCGAGGGCAAAGGGCAATTGGAGGTCCGCTGCTGGGAGGATGCCTATCTGCGGGACGGACATTTCGACCAGAACAGGATGCTGGTCCTGATCGAAGAGGTGCTGACCGGGGGAAAGGCGCAAGGCTTCCCCTTGACCCGGTTGGTGGCGAACATGGAGTGGGCGCTGGAAGACCGGCCCGGCGTCAATGACATTGTGGAGTACGAGACCCGGCTGAACTACGTCCTGCCCAAGTACGACGATGCCGTCTGCTGAACTTACGATGTGGCCCGGTTCGGTGCCAACGTCATCATGGACATTTTGCGCACACACCCGATGGTGATTATCGGCGGCATCCTCCAGGAGAACCCGTTCTTCGTCCCGCCCGACGAATTTCTGCGCGAGCTGCGGGAGCGAGTGACGAGTGACGAGTGACAAGTGACGAGTGACGAGTGACGAGTGACGAGAAGGCGCGGGACTCTCCTTCTGCTTGCCACTCGTCACTCGCCACTCAGAGGCGAACGATGGAATCCGTTTCACAAACCCGAACGCTGCGCCGCACCATGCGGGACCTGGTCGCCCTCTCGGCGCTCCCCGCTGTCTGGGCCCGCTACCAGCCGCCTCAGGTCGCCGAAGGCCTTGCGGACGTGCTGCTGTCGACGCTGTGCCTGGACCTGGTTTATATCCGCCTGCCCGGGCAGACGGAGGGGCAGGAGATCGAAGTTGCCCGCACCGCCCGAGGATCTATCTCAACCGACCAGACCCGGGACATTGGCCGAGCGCTCGCGCCCTGGCTGAATGGCGCCGGTATCGACCCAGCGACACCCCTCCCGAACCCCATAGGGTCCGGGCCGGTGCGCATTGTCGTCGTCCCCATCGGCTGCGGCCGGCAAGATGGGGTATTGGTCGCGGGTTCGCAGCAGACCGCTTTTCCCAGCGAAGAAGACCGTTTGCTCCTGAGCGTGGGCGCTAACCAAGCGGCGGCGGTGCTCCAGCGCGAGCTGGCCGAGGAGGCGCTGCGGGCCAGCGAGCAGCGCTTTCGGACGTTCGTGGACCATGCCACCGACGCGTTCTTCCTGCACGACGAGCACGGCCGCATCCTGGACGTGAACCGCCAGGCTTGCGAGAGCCTGGGGTACGCGCGGGACGAGCTCGTGGGGATGGTCGCGTTCGACTTCGACCCCGATGTCACGCCCGCCAAGCTTGAGAACTTCGGCCCCAAGCTCGACGGCGGAGGGATGATCGCGTTCGAGTCCCGGCACCGGCGCAAGGATGGGACCGTCTTCCCGGTCGAGGTCAGGGGCCAGGGGTTCTGGGCCGGGGGCCAGCGGTTCATGGTGTCCCTGGCGCGGGACATAACCGACCGGCAGCAAACCGAGGAAGCGCTGCGCGACAGTGAGAAGCGGTTCCGCTCGCTCGTGAGAGCCACGACCGCGATCGTCTGGACCACGCCGGCCTCCGGCGAGTATCCCGATGAGCAACCCGGCTGGAGCGCCTTCACCGGCCGAAGCGGCGAACAGCTCAAAGGCTGGGGCTGGCTGGACACGCTCCACCCGGACGACCAGCCTCACGCGGAGCGCGCCTGGTCCGCGGCCGTCGCCAGCCGCTCCAGCTACCAGGTCGAGTACCGGGTCCGCCGCCACGACGGCCAATACAGGGACATGCTGGCCCGCGCCGTGCCCATCCTCGGCGAAGACGGCGCCATCCGCGAATGGATCGGCACCTGCACGGACATCACCGACCGAAAGCGGGCGGAGGCGGAGCTCCGCCTCGCCAGAGACGCCGCTGAGTCGGCCAACCGGGCCAAGGACGAGTTCCTGGCCAACGTCAGCCACGAGATCCGCACGCCCATGAACGCCATCCTCGGCATGACCGAGCTGACCCTCGACACGCCGCTGACCGAGGATCAACGGCAATCCCTGAAAACCGTCAAGGCCGCGGCGGATAACCTGCTGGGCATCATCAACGACCTGCTCGATTTCTCCAAGATCGAGGCCGGCAAACTGGAACTGGAACCGGCCGACTTCTCCTTGCGGGCGACTCTGGGTGATACCCTGCGGACCCTGGCCATGCGCGCCCACAAGAAGGGCTTGGAGCTGGTCAGCCACGTGCAGCCGGACGTGCCCGACATCCTGGTGGGCGACGCCGGCCGCCTGCGTCAGGTGTTGCTCAACCTGGTCGGCAACGCCATCAAGTTCACCGAAACGGGCGCCGTGGCCGTAACTGTCGGATTGCAGATTGCAGATTGTAGATCGCAGATTGAAACCCGGGAGCAGGGGCAGTCGTCTGCCAATCTGCAATCCAAGATCTGCAATCTGAAATTTGAAGTGCGCGACACCGGCATCGGCATCTCCCAGGACAGGCAGGAGAGAATCTTTCGCCCCTTCGAGCAGGAGGACACCTCGACCACACGCAAGTACGGCGGCACCGGCCTGGGCTTGACCATCGCCGCCCGGCTGGTGGCCCTGATGGGCGGGCAGATCAGCGTGGACAGCGCGCCGGGCCGAGGGAGCACCTTCGCCTTCACCGCGCTGTTTGGGCGGCAGCCACATCCAGCGGAGCAGATCCCTGTTCGGCCGCTGGTGTTGCCGGGGCGGGAATCCGGCCGGCCGCCGGTTCCGGCGACGGCGCCCCTGCGCATCCTGGTGGCCGAGGACAACGAATTGAACGCCCAGCTCCTGGAGCAGCTCCTCGTGCGCCGCGGCCACCAGGTGTGGCTGGCGATTGACGGCCGGGCGGCATTGTCCCTGGCGGAGGCGGGGAGCTTCGACCTGCTGCTCCTGGACGTCCACATGCCCGAGCTGGACGGCTTCCAGGTCGTCCAGGCAGTTCGCGAGCGGGAGCGGTCCGTGGGGGGCCATTTGCCTGTGATCGCCTTGACGGCGCGTTCGCGCGAGGAGGATCGCCAGCGCTGCCTGGCGGCCGGCATGGACGACTTCCTGGCGAAGCCGATCCACGCGGCCAACCTATGGGCGGCGATCGACCGGGCCGCCGCAGCCCGCCCACGCGCCGGGGCCCGGGGATCCGCGCTTTTGGACGCGCGTATGCTCCTGGCCGCCTGCGGCGGGGACGCGGCCATTCTCGACAGCATTTGTCGGACATTGCGGGCCCGCCTCCCTGACCATCTGCGGGCGGTTCAGGACGCCCTGCGCGACGGAGACGCGCCACGGCTGCGGGAAGCGGCTCACAAACTTTGCGGGATGACGACGGCGTTTTCCAGCGTGGCCGGTGGCGTGGCCTCGGAACTCGAAGACCTTGCGGCTCAAGGTCAGCTCGAAGAGGCTCGGCCCCTGGTAGGACAACTCGAAACGATGGCTCAGGAGCTCATGCGCATCGTGGGCGGACTATCGCTCGAAACGCTTCGACAACAGACAGAAGCTACCCGCGACCTCGAACGGACAGCCGGCCACTGAGACAGACCGGACCCATAGGCTAGCGCAGCGGAGAATAGTCGGTTGCCTTCATAAACGTCGATTTGACTCCATCTTTCACCGTCAGGGAACCGCCGGCCCTGTCTTCGGATTCCTTGCGGGCGGCGATCCAGTCGGGATCCTTGCGGAAAGCGTCGAAGGAAGCCTTGGCGGCAGCGACGCTTTTGTGCGCGAGAATGTAGACGAGCGTCGCGCCGGCGCCTTTCTGGTCCTTGAGCGGAACCCAGTAGCCGATGTTGGTCATGCCGTGCTTTTCAAACAGTTTGCAGGTGTGATCGCGGAAGCGGGCGTTCAGGTTGTCCAGCTTGCCGGGCGTCGCCGTGTAGATCCGTAGCTCGAAGACACGCTCGCCATCCTTGCCGGCCTTGACCTGAGGTGAGTAGTCCGTGGCGGCCAGGAGCAGCGGCTCGACCTTGGTTACCAGGCGGCCATTCGCCTCCGATTCCTTCCGCGCCTTGTTCCAATCCGGATCGGCCATGAACGCCTTCCATGATTGTTCATGCGCTTTGCGGCTCGGAAAGGAGAGCATGTAAATCAGCTTGTTTTCCGAATTATCAATCGGCGTCCAGTAGCCGACGTTGGTCATGCCGTGCTTTTCAAACAGTTGCAGAGTGTGGTCGCGAAAGCGTGCATTCAGGGCATCCAGCTTACCCGGGGCGGCATAGTAGGTGCGCATTTCGTAGACGCGCTCTTCGTTGTCAGCGGCCACGCTTCTTGGCAGAACGGCAAGGGCGCAGATCAAGGCAGGCACTAGCAACGCCGTGGTTTTCATGATGCGTTTTCCTCGTGAAGGCGAACTATTCGGGCCAGGACAAAACGAATGGGATCGGGAAAATACGGCCCCTAATTGTAAATCATGGGGTAATGGAGAGCAACGTGCCGTCGAAGCAGTCGATCTGCAAAAATCGCCCCGGTGACGGCCACGTAGTGCAGGAGCTTTCGTGCGCTTTCTTGGTCCTATTCCTTGATCAGCAACACGTTCACGGCTTTGACGACGACCCGGACCTTGTCGCCCTTTTTCAATTTCATGTCGTCGATCGATTCGAGAGTCATCACGGAAGCCATGGACGAGTCCGCGGGGATGGTGAGCTTGACCTCGCCCATCAAGGCGCCGCGTTTGACTTCCATGACTTCTCCGATCAGTTGATTCCTGGCGCCGATCTTCATGGCGGATTCTCCCGGTAAAGTTGCGAAACCAAAGCTCCCACGATGTCAGTTTATTCAAAAAGCAGCAAGCAAGTGGACGTTGTGAAGCGCTGCGCTCCCGTCCTATGCTCCGAATGCTGGCTTTTCATAATCTGTCGATTCCTATAAGTTTGCCCTCGGAAACGATGCCGCCCTGCAAAATCGCTTGGCGCCGGCGCTTGGTGAGGTACCTCCTTTTTCAGGGGCAGCTTGAAACCAACTACCACCCTACCCTTTTTCTGGATGTTGCTGAGCAGCTTTTCCTTTGCCTTAATGGGCACTGCGGCACATGCGCTCAACAATTCCTGCGACTGGCAGATTGTGGCGCTGGCGCGCACGGCGCTCGTGCTCGTGTTCGTCGCGCCGTTCGCCGTGCTGGCGAAGACCAGGCTGGTGATCTGGCGGTCGCGCACGCTGTGGATGCGCAGCCTGGCGGGCAGCGTCAGCGTGGTGTGCACGTTCTTCGCGCTCAATCGCTTGCCGGTTTCCGAAGTGTTGACGCTGACGAACATGTTTCCGATCTGGGTGGCGCTTCTCTCCTGGCCGCTGCTGCGGGAGCGGCCGTCGGTCGGCGTCTGGATCGCCGTGGTCAGCGGTGTCATCGGCGTCGTGCTTATCCAGCAACCTCATTTCACCGAGGGGAAGCTGGCCACGGCGGCGGCCCTGGTCAGCTCGCTGTCCACGGCTGTGGCCATGATCGGGCTGCATCGTTTGCAGCACCTGGAGACGGAAGCGATCGTGCTCCACTTTTCCGCGGTTGCCGTGCTTTTTTGCGTCGCCGCGTTTTTTCTCTTTGGGCATGCCTTTCCGGCGGAAAGCATTTTGAACCGCACGACTGCGCTGCTGCTGCTCGGAGTTGGGCTCGGCGCGACGGTGGGTCAGATTTTTCTCACCAAGGCCTTTGCCTCGGGGCCGCCGGCCAAGGTCTCGGTCATTGCCCTGACACAGATAGTTTTCGCCATGGGTCTGGAGGTGGTGCTGCTGCACCGCGCTTTCAACCACGTGACGCTTTTTGGCATGGGATTGGTGGTAGCGCCGACGGCGTGGCTGCTGACCTTTCGGGCGTGAGTTCGCCGTGGAAGTCCGGTCGTCATGCCAGACCTCAACATATGCTGGAAGTCGGCGGTCACTGGTCATTCGTCATTGGTCATTCGCTTTGCGAATGACCAATGACGAATGATCAATGACCAATGAATTGCTTCTTGATTCAGTATTCGGTCGGTTTTTTGCCTAGGAGTCAGCCTCCTACAGCCGTCTTGTGCAGTTCACTGGAGCGCGGCCGGAAGGAGAGGATTTGCGGCCGGGCTTCCTCTTCGTCCGTCTTCTGGGCCACGGGGCGCAGCGGGATACTCAGCGTTGTCTTGGTGACCCAGTGTCCCTCGTCGGGGGCGCCGTCCCAGCATTGCATGGCGATGCTCTGCACGCGGGCGCGTTCATCGGGCTCGAGAATTTCCGTGAACGCCGTGGCGTAGCCGGCCCGGACCTGCGTGGTCGAGCGGCCGAGAAAAATCAGGCACTCCGAGCCGTCCTCGAAGATAGCCAGGGCGCGCCAGCTCTGCAGCTTGGCTTCCGTTTGATAGACCTTCATGGGACCCTCCTTGGTCATGAAAGAAGCACAGGGTCAATGACCATTAAAACCGTGGTCACTCGTCATTGGTCATTGGTCATTCGCGAATGACCAATGACCTATGACCAGAAAAAAGATCAGGCGGCAACAAGCGACGTCCCGGCGAAGGCGCCATGGCGTTCCTTACAGGCGTCGATGAAGCCACGGAACAGTTGGATGTCGAGGCCCGAGGCGCTCGCCGAGGCGGGATGCCACTGCACGCCGATAGCGAACCAGTCGTCGCCTTCGTATTCGATGGCTTCGGTCACGCCGTCCAGCGCGCGGGCACTGACAATGAAGCCGCGTCCGACTTTGTTGATGGCGCGGAGATGTTCGCTGTTGACGACGATTTCACCCTCGCCATAGAAGCGGGCCATCTTGGTTCCCTCGGTCACGAGAATGGCGTGGCGGTCGCCGGGCTCCGGGACGTGCTGGTGCTGCAGAGCTTGAGGCAATTCGCGGCGCAGGTCCGTGTGCAGCGTGCCGCCGTGGGCGGCGTTCAGGGCGTGCAACCCCTGGTCCACTCCCAGAAAGGGGATGCGCTGGTCCTGACACCAAAGGCAGAGCCTTTCTTCCCCAGCCGAGCGCCGGCCGCTGGCGGGAAAGCCGCCGAGGAACAACACGCCGTCCAATGCTTCCGGCGGCGCGTTCCAGAAAGAACCGGCTTGCGGCAGCTCCAGGGCGAAGGGAGCGCCCCCCGCCTCGGTGACGGCCGCGGCATAGCCCGCGGGCCAGAGGGCGCAGCCCCGGATCTGGCCGGGATCAACGCGGTCGTGTCCGTAAATGCCGATGTTGGGAGAAAAAGCGGCGGCAGACATGGAGGACTCCTTTCCTCAGCAAGCGATCCGAGGGAGTGCGACGCCGTCAATCCCTGACGCGTGCATCCCAGTCACAAGAGCTCCCCGTCTCGTAGAACGGAATTCATTCCGTTCAGCATCACCTCGGGAGCGGCCGGTCCCGAACGGAATGAATTCCGTTCTACGAGGCGGGGAGAGTATAACGAGTGCCCCGAAAAAAACCTAGAAAAATTTCGCGGCGTGGCCGCAATGCGGCTAATTTCCGTACAAAAGTCTTGACAACCGGGTGCTGGGCGGTCATGCTCTGATGTTAGCCCATTGCCGGGTGATTCCACGGATTGCCCAGGGGATGGTCTGTCCGTTGCCCCGGAGAGGATGTTGTGAAGATGAGGCGAGCGACTTTATTTTTCCTGGCAGTGGCTTCTTGCTTCGCGGTCACCGTTCCGGTTCAGGCCGGTTTTATTCCGAATCGAGCCACGCTCAATCAGTTCCTGGTCAATCCGGTAACGGAGAACTTTGAGAAGCTCCCCGTAAATAATGACCAGGCCTATGACATGGCCAACTTCAGCAATACCCGGCCGCCCACCATCAACCTGATCACCAGCCTGGATAGCACCACGCAATTCAACTGGGTCGGCAATGCGGCCCTGGCGCAGGGCCACTATGGTCCGAACCTGGTGGTGCCCGGTGTCACGTTTTCGACCAAGCTCAACAGCACGGAGACGACACTCGGGCCGCTGCAGTGGAACGGGGCCAACTACTTTTCCCAGCCGACGCGCAACTTGCAATCAGAACAGAACAGGACCATCAACATCAAGTTTGCGGGCGGCGTTAAGGGTTTCGGCGTCGACCTCACTGCCTACGGCCGCGATCCTGCCAGGAGCGACGGTCCTTTCCCGCAAAAGGCTCTGGTCACCGTCTACGACACGAACGGTGTCGTGCTTGGCTCCCAGATCTTCAAGTTGACCGTGACCGACGGCACGCATCCCGACGTGATTTTTGCCGGCTTTACCTCGACGGGCGCGCTGATCGGCAGCGTGGATATCACGACCACGTTGGACAGCATGACGCCGACCACCTACAGCCCGAACATCGATAATGTCGAGTTCGGCGCCAGCGCCATTCCTGAGCCGGCCAGTCTTAGCCTGATTGGGACGGCGTTTGCCGGGTTGCTCTTCGCGCGCTGGCGCAGGCGCAGAAAGTAAGGCGCTGCCCAAATAAGTGCCGCCTTTCGCCAGGCCACTCGCTGAGAGTGGCCTTTTTGTTGCGCGAACCCTGGTTGAAGGGCACAGCGAAACAGGGTACTCTAATAGACGACCTACCCGCCGATAGCCTGCAACCATGCGTACCTTCCCGAGAATTCCGGAGCCACTCACGAATTACGCGATCAGGCCGCGCGGCTTGAGCCGCTCTGCTCTACCCTGGCTGGCGGCGCTGGCGGCGTTTTTTGGCTCTCCCCCCCTCCGCGCCGGGCCCGTGAGCTTTCGCAATGAAGTGATGGCCGTGCTTTCCCGCGGCGGCTGCAACCAGGGCGCCTGCCACGGTAATCAGAACGGCAAGAATGGTTTTAAGCTTTCGCTGCGCGGCGAGGATGCCGAGTTTGACTATGCCTCTCTGACACGGGATATGCTCGGTCGCCGGACCAATCCGCTCCGACCCGAGCAGAGCTTGCTCCTGTTGAAGCCGAGCGCGTCCATTCCTCATGAAGGCGGCAAACGGTTCGGCAAGGATTCCCTTGAATATGCCATTCTGGCCGGCTGGATCAACGAGGGTTTGCCTCGCGATTCGGCAGAGAGCCCCGTGCTCCGGGCCGTGGTCGTGTCGCCGTTCGAGAAAATTGTGTTCGATCCGCTTGATCGTGTTTCGCTGCAAGTGCAGGCCATCTTCTCCGACGGTTCGGTTCGCGACGTCACGCGGCTGGCGACCTTCGAGCTCTCCAATGAGATTGCGACCGTTACGCCAAAGGGCCTGGTGCAGCGGCAGCAAATGGGCGAAACCACTATTCTGGTCCGCTACCTCGATCAGCGCGCCACCCTCCAGCTTGCGTTTGTACCGGCGCGGCCGGGATTTAGCTGGCATGCAGCGCCGGAGACAAACTACATCGACCATCTCGGTTTTGCCAAACTGCGGGCGCTGCGCATGGAACCGTCGTTGGTTTGTCCCGACCACGTTTTTCT
>DASZFN010000409.1:0-2670 GCA_035939715.1 Gemmataceae bacterium
TGGTTTTTTCGTAGCCGCCGACCTTGTCGTAGACCCGCATGTAATCGATCAGCATCTCCATCGGGAACACCGTCGTCTTCTCGGGGTTGCCGGGAAACTTGCCGATGGCCACATTGACGATAAGGAAAAAGCGCTGATCGAACGGCGCCGGCCACGGGTTGAGGTCGGCCTCCTGGGTCGGTTTCACTCCCTTGCCGCCGCTGGTCTTGCTGCTGCTCCACCAGAACGACTGCGCCTGATAATCCTTGCCGTCCACGCTCCAGCGGATTTCGCCTGGCTCCCACTCCAGGGCATAGACGTGGAAGTCGCCGACGGTGCCATGATCGGGCACTCTTACTCCTTGCCGAGTGCGAAAAAAGGGAGTGCGAAAAAAGGGTCCAGGACTCGTTGTGCGAAGCACCCGAAGGGCCGCTGACGGCAACAAGTCCTGACCCCTTTTTGGCACCCCTGGCCGGTCGGCAGTTTGCGTCGAAATTCCACCTTGCCGTTCATGGTGAACAGCAGGCTAATATCGCGCTTGCGCGTCTTGAGACGGGCCGAGGTACGCAGCCCTGGCCCGATTCCTTGGGCGCCCGCAGGTGCACGATGCCGTCCTTGGAGAAAGAAAGAGAAAGAAGAAAGAAAGAGGAGGCCGCTCGATTTGAATCGAGCCGCCTTCTCTTTCTTCTCTCCTTTCTTCTCCGCCGGGGACAGACACCGTCTCTCCAGCGCTGTGCCCAGGGCGTTTCCCTTATGCGGCCGGCGGGGCCGGCTGAAGGGCGGGGGCTGGTGGGGCGGCGGCGCCGAAGTGGATGCGGGGGAGCAGCATCATCGCGGCGATGAAGAAGCCGAGCGTTTCCGCGGTCAGCAAGATCCCTTGCAACGCCGGCCAAACCGTGGCACTGAGCGTCAGGGCGAGGATGGCAATGGCCGGCAGAAGGATGCCGTTGGCCGTGAGCCACACGCCCATGAGCGTGACGCCGCGAATGCCGATGATCAACAGCGCCACGCCCGCGGAAACCACTACCGCCCATCCCAGCGGGATGTACTCCTGGGCAAAGTACATGAGCGGGTAGGTGCCGGCGAACGTGCCCACGGTGAGAAGCAGCATCCAGCGGTCAAAGCCGGCCACCGCGGCGGCATGGACCACCAGACCCACCAGCAGTCCGAACGCCAGCACGCTGAGCGGGCCGAGCCAGGTCAACTCCCCCAGGCGATCAATCGGCGCAATCCCGAGCACGTCCAGGCGAACCGGTTGACCGAAGAGGAGCCGCTTGTAGTCCCAGGTGTAAGTCGTGGTGCCCGCCGAACGCGTGAGCCCGGTCGGCTGCAGCGACAGCTCCAGCAGCCGGACATCCGAGCCGTTGGCGGCCAGCGCCACATCGAAGTGATCCAGGATTCCGCCCGGCGGCACCGTGAGCTCGTAGAGTCCCTTGCCGACGGCGGTGTAGCCGATGGTCAGCTCGGTCGGCTCACTGGCCAGCGGACCGCGCCAGACCAGCTTGCCGTTGCGGAGCGCCAGCATCTCGCTGGTCCGCCCGCCGGCTGTGACCGTCAGGTCGGAGAGCGAAATAATGTGCGGCGGCAGCGGCAGTTCGATCTCGCAGTCGCCGCTGTGCCGCGGCGGACTGGCCGCCTGGATTTTGCCCGTGAAGCGCGCTTCGTAGATCGACTCGGGGGCCGCCGTACCGACGCTCAGTCGTGGCGTGAGCGTGACGTCGGCGGTGAAGCTTTGCACCCGCGCCGGCGGAGGCGGCACGGCAGGCGCTTTGCCTCCCGGTGCCGCTGCCAGCTCGCGCAAATTGTTTTCCGCCATCTCCGGGGCGAAGCCGAACTTCGCCTGGTTCGCCAACTTCATTCGCACCGACGCTTCGCGTACCTTTTGCACGGCCGGCAGCAGAAACGCGATCAGAAGCGCCAGGATGGCGACGACCACCAGCAGTTCGATCAACGTGAATCCACGCCTCTTCGAAGGAAACATGACAGGGCCCCCCTATGAGAGAATTGATGAAATGAGCTGTTCCGCCTTGTCGCCGCCCCGGCCGAACGTTTCAATGGTGATGGGTTAGCCCGTTCGGCATTCCCGTAGCGCGGCTCTATCTACCAAGCGCTTGAGGACGAGACTTCAGACACGATTTCCGTCTTTTTCGCTGCCTGGCCGGCCGGTTCATTCCACGGCACCGCTCGATCAATACGCGCGCGCCGGCCGGTAACTGATCGAGTGTCATGGTGATTCCTCGGGGAGGAACTCTCCTTGCCGAACCAACATGCGTGCTTCGATCGACGCGAATACCTGGTCGGCCGGTAGTGGGTCAACTTTGTGTTGATTTACTGGCGCCACCAGCCAGCCAAACAACCTCCCACCGCAATGAGACCGCCACCGATCAGGAAACTTGCCCCGAGGAAGAGCCTTGCAGCCCCTTTTTTCCCCTCCTGGACCTTGAACCACTGCGAAATGAGGCCCAAGCCGGGGAGCACAAAACCGAAACCGAGCAGCACCACGCCCACTCCCGCTTCCGCCGGTGTCGTCGGGAGGCAGCCAACCGTAAGGACGGGAACAGCTAGAAGGATGACGGTGCGAAACCATCTCATGGTTACCGCCTCTTACTTAGGCCCCGCGCTGAAAGTAATGCGTGACCGCTCTTGCTATTCTACTCGCCGCCGGTCGATGCAGAAAGCGCGCTGACCGTC
>DASZFN010000410.1:0-7643 GCA_035939715.1 Gemmataceae bacterium
GCGCCATCCTCTACGAACTGCTCACAGGCCGGCCGCCCTTCAAGGGAGAAAACGCCATCGAGACGGCGGTTCAGGTGCTGCACGCGGAGCCGGTGGCGCCCGGCCAGCTCAATCCCAAGGTGCCGCGCGACCTGGAAACAGTCTGCCTGAAATGCCTGCAAAAGGAAGCGCACAAGCGCTACGCCAACGCTGCCGATCTCGCTGCCGATTTGCAACGGTACCTGCGACGCGAGCCAGTCCGGGCGCGGCGCAGCAGCCGGCCGGAACACGTTTGGCGCTGGTGTCGCAGAAACCCGCTGTTGGCCGGTCTCACGTCCACTGTTGCCCTCTTGCTCCTCACGCTTACGGTCGGTTCGACCGTCGCCGCGTTCTTGCTGCAAAAACAGCGCGACGCCACACGCGCTCAGTTGCATCATACCGAGGAAGCCAAGGAAGACGCGCGGCGGGCAACCCAGCTTGCCGAGCAGCGTTTCTACCAACTGGCCCGTGCCGGCGCCAATCGTTCCAGCGGGCGCGTCGGCCGCAGGTTCAAGAGTTTGACGTCGCTCGCGGAGGCGGCCCGACTGCTGCCGTCCCTGGCCGTCGGCCCGGAGGCGGCCCTCGAATTGCGCAACGACGCCATCGCCTGCCTGGCTCTGGCCGATTCGGACCTGGAGCGAGGCTGGAACGGTTTTCCACTGGGACGCAAGGCAGTCGCCTGCGACGCCGATTTCAAACGCTACGCCGTGGACGACGGGCGGGAGTCCGTCATCGTTTTTCAAATCGAGGATGATCGCGAACTGTGCCGTTTGTCTGGGGTCGGCGACCTGCGGGAGATCCCGTTCCTGCGGTTTAGTCCGGATGGCCGGCTCCTGGCGGTCCGGCACGAGGCCGGGCCCGACAGGCAAATCGCCATCTGGGACCTCGAGCGCCGCCAGCGCATTCTCAACGCCAACAGAGCTGAGGAGATGGCTTTCAGTCCCGACAGCCGCGGGGCTGCCATTGGCCACAAGGACGGCTCGGTGCGCCTTTACAATCTGGCCACCGGCAAGCCCGGCGCACAGTTTAGCGTGGAACAGCCGGGAACGTATTTCTCCTGTCTGAGCTTCAATGGCCCGGGGAACAGGCTGGCCGTGGCGGCCCAGCAGAGGCCGGACGTCCAGATATGGAATCTGGACCAGCGGCAGCTAAGCAAAAAGCTGCCCCATGCCGGCGAGGTCTGGTCCGTGTCGTGGCACCCGGACAACCATTTGCTGGCATGCGCCGGCCAGACCCGCATTGTCCTCTGGGACGTGGAGACCGGGAGTCAGCGCGCCGTAATGCAAGCACACCAGGATAACGTCAGGCACATTGCCTTCAATGCCAACGGCGAGATGTTGGCATCGGTCGGTCAGGATACCACGCTGCGCTTCTGGGATGTGGAGTCGGCCCGCCCGCTCCTCAGCGTTCCCTCGGATGCCGAATTCCAGTTCCACCGGGACGGTGAGCGTATCTGGCACCGCAACGGCTCTCGCCTCGAGATCTTGCGGCTGGCAACCGGCGGCGAATGCCGGTCGCTGGACGGGCTCGACAGCGTCGTCGATATCAGCCCCGATGGACGTCTGCTGGCCGCCGCGACGCTGCGCGGCTTGCGGCTTTGGGACCTGCAGACCAACCGGGAAATCGCCGGCTTGCCGCTTGGTTTTGCCTACGCCTTGGCCTTTGACGCCTCCGGGAAGTATCTGATTACCTGCAGCCGGTTGGGCGTGCACCGTTGGCCGATTACCGCCGTCTCCCGGCCGCGCGCCGAAACCGTACATCTTGGCCCGCCTGAAGCCATGCCCCCGCCGGCTGATGCACGACCGCAAACTATCTCGCTTTCCCGCGATGGCCGGGCCATGGTCGTCGGCATTGGTGATTACGGGGGCGCCATCGTCGATGTGACAGCACAGAAGATCCGCGCCCAGCTCACGGGCCAGAAACACCTGGCGTTTCCCGTAATCAGTCCCGACGGCAAGTGGATTGCCACCGGCGCCTGGAACGGCAAGGAGATCAAAATCTGGGATGCCCGAACCGGCGCGGAGGTTCAATCCATACCGCTGGCCGGCGTAGAAAGCGCCCGCGTCGCTTTCAGCCCGGATAGCGCCTGGCTTGTCGCTGCCGCGCGCTACGAGTATGGCTTTTGGCGGCTTGGCTCGCGCACCTGGGAGTTCAGTCATCGCTTTCCCTACCAGGGTCCCGGCGACGTTCCGGGGTTGATGAGCTTCACCGCCGACGGCAAGATGCTGGCCGTCGCGCACGCCATGGAAGAGATCAAGCTGCTCGAGGCCGCAACCGGTCGCGAATTGGCCACCTTGCACTCTCCGAGCCCCGGCATTCCAAAGTCCCTATGCTTCAGCCGCGACGGCAGCCTCCTCGCGGTCGGCCTGAAGCCCATGATTCAGCTTTGGGACCTGCGGCAGATTCGCAAGCAATTGGCCGCCATGGAACTCGACTGGCCGTCGCCCGCGCGCCCGCCAGAACCGTCCGGCCAGCGCGCGCCGCTCACCGTTCAGCTAGACCTGGGAGAGCGCGGCTGGTACTTCCTTGCCGTGCAAGCACTCGAAGATAGCAACGCCGGCCGCTGGCCGGAGGCCCTGGCGGGTTATGAGCGAGCCCTGACGTGCCAGGCGGACATACCCATGGCCAATAACAACTTGGCCTGGCTGCTGGCAACCTGCCCGAACGAGCGCTTGCGCGATATCCCGCGCTCCATGGCACTGGCAAAAAAAGCGCTAGCGCTGGCAACTCCGCAAAAAGTCCCTGCCAAGGAACGCGGCATTTATTGCAATACCCTCGGTACCGCACTCTATCGCGCCGGCGACTGGCAAGGTGCACTCAGGGAACTCCGTCAATCCGTCGATCTTCAGGGCGCCAATGCCTGGGACCAATTCTTTCTTGCCATGGCTCATGCCAAGCTGGGGGACAAACAGAAAGCTCAGGAGTATTTCGACCAGGCTGTGCAATGGATGGATAAGCATAAACCTCAAGAAGAAGAACTCCGACGCTTTCATGCCGAAGCTGCGCATGTGTTGGGCTTACACGAAGGCTCTGGCGATGGCAAGCGGTGACGGTCTACAAGAAGCTGTTGCAGCCACTGAGCGCGCTCGCAGCGTGATCGTCTTGCGGCGCCACTTCGGTTATGCGCGGCACGAAGGCAATTGCCAGGGCGGCAATGATCCTTTCCGAAACTTGGCCAGCCATTTAGCCAGGGTCGTTCGCGCCTTCTCGTCCCCAGTATCCTTGAACATCTGTTGAGCCACTTACCATGGTACTGCCGGGCAAAAGCAAACCCCTCCTCTGTGAGATCCGTGTTCCGCAATTCGGTCGATTCGTCCACGTCTCGAGGCCCTTGGCAATGATGCGCGGGCCAGAGGCGGGCCAGTGACAGAGAGGCGGGCCAGTGACAGTATTTGCAACTTGCTTCGTTGCCTCCGCTTGCGGAAAAACGCCTCTTTCGCGATGCCGTCTTGCCGGTTCGATTGGTGCCGCGCGCTAAGCTATTCGAACAAGAAGCGTTGCACAAACTCAGGCTCGGAAAGGCGGCCGGCATCTTTGCCAGGATCGGCTAGGTTACACAAGAGCGGTCTCGAGGTTAGGCTGCTGCTCGGCCAGAGCCTGCAGAACCGCTGCGGTATTCCTGGCGGAACTGGCGCCGGTCGATCAAGCTAACACCAGGGGGCCTCGCTACCGGAAGAGCAATGGCCGCCGCCTTCAGGCGCCGTTTGCCCGCGGTGTGCGGATCAACTGCCGCTGCGGTCAGGCGCAGCGTTTGCTTTTGGCCGAACGGCGCCGCGGCCGCGATTTCGCTCAATCAGCCGGCGCGCTGCGGCGAGAAGCTGTTGGTCCTCAACGTCCCAAATGGCGCTGGCCTCGGTGCCGCCTGCGGCCGTCACCAGGTTTGCAACAAGCTGCCACAGGGATCGGCAGATCGTCGATCACCTCCACGCGAACCGTTGCTCCCGGAGACAGTTTGGCAATCCGCGTCGCTCGCGTTACCCCGTTGTTGATCAGGAACTCTCCATCGGTGCCGCGACTGACTTCCAGCGGCGGCATACCCTGGACCGAATTGCCGTACTGGGCGATCTGTCGCTGCAGCTTCAGGGGGGTCCGCCTCTGACCGGCGCGAGCCTGGCACGCGGAGTGTTCGCGGATCGACGTCAAGGAACACCCGCGAGCTCATGTTGGCAATATACCAAGACGGCCTGCGCTCAGGAAGCGACTGCGGAGGAAGACGTTCGCGCAAGACCTGTTCCAATCCGGTCAGTGACCGTGTTGCAACTTGCTTGGTTGCCTCCGCTTGCGGAAAAACCCCTCTTTCGCGGCGCCGTCTTGCCGGTGCGATTGGTGCCGCGCGCTAAGCTATTCGAACAATAAGCGTTGCACAAACCCCGGATCGGAAATGCGGCCGGCATCTATGCCAGGATCGGCTGGGTTACACAAAGAATGCTCGTCAAGAGCGGTCTCGAGGTTAGGCTGCTGCTCGGCAAGAGCCTGCAGAACCGCTGCGGTATGATCGACCGGCCCCAGTTCCGCCAGGAATTGGCTGTAGAGGATCACGCGCCGATCGTTGCGCGACAGCTCCAGGCCCTTGGAACCCAGACGCGCGGCCTTGGCGACCGCTTTTGCAAAGGCTCTGGCCAGCGCGGCGGCGCTCGGCTCTGGGCGGCGCGGGTCGAACGAGCGCTTGCGGCAGACCAGAATCACATCAAGCTGGATCGGTTCCCTGGCTCGAGATTTCGGCGCTGCCACCGACATCTCCGCCTTTACCGGCTGGGCATTGACGATGGAGAACCTGCCAGGCAAAGAAAAAGTCTGCCAGCTCGGAGCACAGTATTGTTGCCCGCTTCCTTTTTTCTTCCTAAGCTACTGGTTAGCTTAAATCAACTCTGCAATCGGCCCCCCATCATCCAGCAACCGCATCGGCCGCCCCGTAAAGTCCGCCAGCGTCTGCGCGGGATCGATCCCGAGGGAATGATAAATGGTTCCCAGGATGTTCTGAGCTCCCAGCGCTCGGTTCTTGGACCGTTCTCCCTTGCTGTCCGTCTCACCCACGACCTGGCCGGTGCGTAGGCCGCCGCCGGCTAATAAGGCAAACCCGGCGTCCGGCCAATGATCGCGGCCTTCGACGTGGTTGATCCTCGGCGTTCGGCCGAACTCACCCCAGACCAGGACCAGCACCTCCTTGTCCAGGCCCCGATGGTGCAGGTCGGTCACCAGAGCGTGGATCGAGCGGTCTAAAAGCGGCAACTGCGAGCGCAGGCCGGTAAAGATGTTGCCGGTGCCGGAGGTCTTGCCGTGATAATCCCAGGTGCCGATGCGCAAGGTCACCACCGAAACGCCTGCCTCGACGAGCCGCCGGGCCAGCAGGAATTTCTCTGCCGGCCAGGGTATGGTCGGGGTCGGGTCGTTGCCATAGATGTACTTGCCGCCCTTGCCGCCGTAGAATTCGTGGACTTTCTCCGGCTCGCGACTCAGGTCAAAAGCGTCGCGGGCCCGGGGAGAGGTGATCATGTCAAGTGCTTGAACAGAGAACGTATCCAGGGCAGCTGCATCACCGCGGGCATCGATATCGCGGCGGAGCGTGTCGAAGGTCTTCATCAGCTCCTGGCGATTCGTGAGCCGGTCTGTGGTCATGGCGGGCGTAAGGCGGAGATTCTTCACGCCCTCGCTGCCGAACAGGAAGGGCCTGTGCGCAGCGCCGGCATATTGCGGGCTTTCCACCTCGGCGTGGTCGCCGTGATATTGATCCAGGCTCACGTAGTGCGGCAGCCGGGCGGTCTGGTCGCCGTGGAACCGGCTGATCACCGCCCCGAACGCCGGCCGTTTGGCCGCCCTGGGAAAACCGGTGTAGCACTCCTGCAACTCGTGCTGCATCGGTTCGACAAACTGCACGGTGCGCACCAGGGCCAGCTTGTCAGCAATTTGAGCTTGCCGCGGCATCAGTTCACAGATATCGAAGCCGGGCACGTTGGTTTTGATGGGTTTGAAATCGCCGCGGTACTCTGCCGTGGCTTTCGGCTTGAGATCATACATGTCGATGTGGCTTGGACCGCCAGCCAGGCAGACCATGATCACGGCGCGCGGCGCATGCGCGGTTCCATTCTGTGCCCGCAGCCGGAGGACGTCCGCCAGAGTCAACCCGCCCAGGCCCAGTGCTCCGACTCGAAGAAAGTCGCGGCGGCTAACGTGGTCGCAGAATTGTCGCCGCGGGCCCCAGAAGGTTAACATCGCTTGTTCCTTGGGATGCAAGAATCAGGACAGGCTGGCCGTCGATCAGGTGGGTTGTCGCAGACTCTAATGACCTATTCTACCGGGCCGTCCGCCGTGTGGCCTGCTCTTTCTTTGACGCTTTCTGTGGACGGCAGTAGCCTTAACGCCGTCACTTCACTTCTCATCAAATGGCAGTCATCCATTCTTGCCAACGCCCTGCCGCAAGCAGATAATCCGGCCATGGACAAGCAACTGCTGATCTTCTACGGCATCCCGGCGCTGGGCGGGGTGCTGGCACTGTTGTTCTTTTTTCTCTCGATCCGCGCGGGCCGGCGGCAACGCCTGATTTCCGACCTGCCGACCTCGAAAACCACCGGCGTGTTTATCGGCCTGGTCGAGCTCAAGGGGAGCGCTGAGGCGGAGCATCCCCTCAGGAGCTTTCTCGCCGCGGAGCGCTGCGTCTATTTTCAATGGCAGGTGGACGAGCACTGGTCGCATACCGTTGTGGAGACCTACACCGACAGTGAAGGCCGCACCCAGACGCGCACCCGGACCGACACCGGCTGGACAACGGTCGCCCAGGGCGGCGATGCGATTCCCTTTTACCTCAGGGATGATTGCGGCGTCATCCAGATCGAGCCGGAGGGAGCCAAGATCGAACCGCGCACCGTGTTCGATCGGACGTGCGGCCGGGGCGATGCCCTCTACTACGGCAAGGGGCCGGCCGGCGCCGTGGCGAATTCCGATCATCGCCGCCGTTTCGTCGAATACGCAATCCCCCTGCACGCGCCGCTCTACGTCGTCGGCCATGCCCGCGAGCGCGCGGACGTGGTCGCGCCGGAGATTGCCCGGGACCGGCATGCCGAGATGTTCCTCATTTCCACGCGCTCCGAGGATCAGGTGCGTCGCGGGCTGGCCTGGCAATTCTGGCTGATCGGCAGCCTCGGCGTCGCCTTCGGCGCCGCGGCATTTCTGATCGCCGACGCGACGCAAAAGCATCCCTTGCAGGAGCATGTTGGGAAGTACGTTGTCGCTGGTGCGCTTTTCGGTCTGGCGTGGTTCTTAAGTTGGTTCGGGATGGTTTACAACAGCCTGGTGGCGCTACGGCAGCGGGTGGCGCAGGCCTGGTCGAATGTCGATGTGCAGTTGAAACGGCGTCACGACTTGATTCCCAACCTGGTGGACATCGTCAAGGGCATGCGCGATTACGAGCGTACCGTGCAGACCGAGCTGGCCCAGCTGCGCGCGCAATTGAGCGCCACGCCGCCGGGCCAGCCGGGACCCGATCCGCAAGCCGCCACGGGGACGATTCGCGCCATAGTGGAGCGCTATCCCCAACTCAAGGCCGACCGCTCGTTCCTCGAGTTGCAGCAGAACCTCATCGACACCGAGCAGCGGATCGCCCTGGCGCGAGGCTATTTCAACGATCTCGC
>DASZFN010000411.1:0-4273 GCA_035939715.1 Gemmataceae bacterium
ATCCCTCATTTCCAGGGTTGACAGAGCAAGGCCACTTGGCGGCGGTTGAGAGGCAGTCCGCCCGCCATACGGCAAGCCCGCATGCCGACGCAAGAAAAATTCCGGCAATTCCGGGTTTTTTGTTTACAACGGTCAGGTCCTCCAGGTTAAATTACATACTCTTCGGTTTCCGAGTGACTCGCGACAGATTTTTCCCCTGCTAGATTGGGTCATCCGGACAGACTTGCTTTCGGACGTGCCCGCCGCTTGACTCGCGGTGCTTTGCCCAACATGCGGTGCCTGCCTTGCCGTAGCGGAGACGATTTGGCTGGGGGATTCCATCTTATTTCGGGCTCCTAACAAGAAGGTCGCACCGGCGTTGCCGGCGCGTATCCTGATCCGCCCGCGCTGATGGCTCGCACCGAGCAGCGCAGGCCCGGTCTTCTCTTCCCTTGATCGGGGGTCGTTCATGAACTTCTGGACTCGCCTCGTCGCACGATGGACGCCTAAGCCGCTGAACCAAACGCCGTGGCTGCGGCTCTGGCCACGGCGGCCGCTCCTGGAATTGCTGGAAGAGCGCATGCTGCCGAGCAGCACAGCGGCCACCAAGCCGCTGCTCGATCCGTTTGGACAGGGGGCGGTTCATTTCCAGAGGAATGACGGACAGACCGATCCGCCCGTCAACTTCGTGGCCCAGGGCAGCGGTTACGCGGTGGGCCTCACGCCAACCGAGGCGATCTTCCGGCTGCAACAGGCGAGCGCGCCTGCGATGGTATCGGCAGGCCATGTAGTGCGATTGCAATTCATCGGTGCTAACATCGGCGCGAGAGCGGTGGGGTTAGACTCGCCGCCCGGTGCGAGTGCCCATGCCGCAGCGAGCGCGGTCAGCGACTATTCGGCCGTGGAATATCAGAACGTTTACCGGGGCATCAACCTCGTCTATTACGGCAGCGGCGGTGCGGTGGAATATGACTTCGTGGTGGCTCCCGGCGCGAATCCAGGAGCCATCGCGCTCCGCTTTCAAGGTGCCCAGGGCATCCATCTCGACCAGGCGGGGAATTTAGTCGTCCATACCGCGGGCGGTGATCTTGTGGAAACTGCCCCGGTGCTCTACCAGGACATCGGCGCGGTCCGCCAACCTGTAGCCGGCCGTTATGTGCTTGCGGGATCGAACCAGGCAAGTTTTGAGATCGGCGCCTATGACCACAGCAAGTCGCTGGTCATCGACCCTGCCACGCATTTCGCGCTGAGCATACCCAATACCGTGGCGGCCGGTTCGACGTTCGGCCTCACGGTCATTGCCCTGGACGCCAATTCGGCTGTAGCAAGCGATTACACAGGCATAGTTCAATTTGCCAGTTCGGACAACCAGGCTGCCTTGCCTCCCCCTTACCAATTCACAGCGGGTGACCGCGGCATACACGGCTTTGTCGCTACGCTGAATACGCTGGGCAACCAGAGCGTTACCGTTTTCGACAGGAACAACAGCAACATTGTGGGCGGCGCCAGCACCAACGTGACGATCACCGCGACCTATGTCGGCGCCTCCGGCGGTGACTGGGATACGGCCACGAACTGGAGCACCGGCATTGTGCCGAGCGACCCGAGCAACAATATCCACACGGCGGTCGTCATCCCCGCCGGCCTGACCGTGGTGCATTCTTCGAATACGTCTCCGTTTATCTATAGCCTGGATGTCGAGGGTACGCTGAACCTCCTGGCAGGCAACATCCAGGTTGGCGCCGGCGCGGTTGGTCCGGGGACGGTGACTCTCAATGGCACGCTGAACCTGGGCGGCGTGGACAGCGCCAGCCTCGGCGGGACACTGACGCTCAATGGCGTCAATGCTCGGCTTACCGGCGCCGGCACGGCGGTATTCAGCGACAATGCGAACAACAGCATCACTTTTGGCCGTTCGGGCACGATCGATACAGGCATTACGATTCGCGGCCAGCACGGGGCCGTCACGGCGTCGTCGGCCGGTGTGATAATCACGAACCTGGGCAAAATTCAAGCGGACACGCCCGATGGCAGCGGCGGCATCACGGTCCGCTTCACCGGCAGCACGGGCAGCGGCAGCAACGCCGGCACCATCAAGGCCGTAACTGGCGGCAGCTTGACCGTCGGCAGCAGCAGTGCCTTTACCAATACCGGCACGCTCGCCGCTGATGGTACCGGGAGCGTGCTGTCCATCGGCACCAATGGCGTCAATCCGCCGGTCTGGACGAGTCCGAATGGCACCATCAGCGTCACCAATAACGCCACGCTGAACCTGGGTAACCAGTTTACCCAGGCGGACCTGGCCCACTTCACGCGCGATGCCGGCAGCACCGTCAACCTGATCGGCACGATTAACGGGGGCCTGGGCCTGGATGCCACTACCGGCTCCTGGCAGATCGTCGGCGGCACGATCAACAGCGGCACGGTCTCCACCACCGGCGGGGCGCTGCTCATCGCCACCAGCACGACCGGCACCCTGAGCGGCGTTACGCTCAACGGCACGCTTGACCTCACCAGCTTTAACTCCGCCAGCATCGCCGTGTCGGGCGGCATGACGCTCAACGGCGCCATCAACGTGGGCGGCAGCACCAGCTTCGCCACGCTGAACTTCGCGGGCGCCGACGAAACGATCACCGGCACCGGCAGCATCACTTTCGGCGGCAGCGCCGCGAACTCCATCTTCGCCCAGACCGCCAATATGACGGTTACCTTCGATACCAGCCTCACCGTGCACGGCAACAGCGGCTCGATCTACGGCGTGGGCGGCGTGACCTATGTCAACAAGGGCACGATCGAGGACGATGTATCCGGCGGAGCCATCGCCATCGCGCCCGCTACGTTCAGCAATAGCACGGGTGCGGTCGAAGCCCTCAACGGGGGCACGCTCACCGTCAACCCGACGACACTCACGAATCTGTCGGGCGGAACGCTGACGGGCGGCACGTGGATCGCCTTCGCCAACAGCACGCTGCGCGGCTTCAGCAGCGGCATCACCACCGACGCCGCCAGCATCTTGCTCAGCGGCGCCGGCGCCAATTTGTATACTGGCGCCAGCGGCACGACCGACGCGCTCGCCGGCCTCAGCAGCGTTACCTCGGTGGGTAGCTTCACGGTCCAGAACGGCCGCAATTTCACGACCGCCGCCGGCTTCAGCAATGCAGGGAGCCTGACAGTCGGTGCGACGAGCACCTTCACGGTGACTTCTCCCGGCGCCTATACGCAATCAGCCGGCTTGACCGTGGTTGACGGCACCATCACTTCGTCGAGCCCCGGCGGTGCCTTCAACATTCAGGGCGGCACGGTGTGGGGCAAGGGCACGATTGCGGACAATGTCAGCAACGCCGGCACGCTGATTCCCGGCGAGTTCCCCGGCATCTTGACCATTACCGGCAACTACACCCAGACCTCAGCCGGGGTGCTCGAGATCGACATCCGCGGCACCACGGCGGGCACGCAGTACGACCAGCTTAATGTCAGCGGCACGGCCACTCTTGCGGGCACGCTCAATGCCGTTTTGACCAACGGCTTCACGCCGGTGCGCGGCTCCACCATCGCAAACGTTGTGACGTTCGCCTCCCGAAGCGGCGACTTCACCACCAAGAACCTGAACCAGGGCAACGGCAACTCCTTCTTGACCGGTTACTCCGGCACCGGCCTCAATCTCTTCACCGCCCCGATCGGCACCACGGTCTACTGGACCAACCCGGCCGGCGGCGACTGGAACACGGCCAGCAACTGGAGCACCGGCGCCGTGCCCATCGCTCCGGACAATGTCTACATCGGCATCGCCGGCAGCACCTTTGCCGTGACACTCTCTTCCGGGAATGACGCCATCACCAGCTTAATCAGTGACGATAACTTTACACTTTCGGGCGGGACGCTTACGGCAAGCGGCACGGTCCAGGTTAATGGCACGTTTATACTCTCGAATGGCACACTGGCTAATGCCACGGTGGTCTCCGGAACCACCATTACTGTGACGGCGCGTCCGGGCCTGAGCGGGGTGACGTTGAACGGCAACCTGGACGTGATGGCCAACGGCAGCGCGGTGACGGTGACGAACGGCCTGACCGAGAACGGCACGGCCAGTGTGGGCGGGGGCGGCGGCAGCATGACGGCGTTGCTGTTCAGCGGCACGCAGACGCTGGGGGGTACGGGGGACGTGCTCCTGGACGGCGGCACGCCCACGGGCAACAGCGGTTATCCGGACACGGCGCTGGTGTTGACGGTCAGCAATACGACCCTGACCATTGGCGCGGGCCTGACCGTGCACGGCGGGCGTGCCGAGATCGGG
>DASZFN010000412.1:0-3086 GCA_035939715.1 Gemmataceae bacterium
CGATCTCGATGTGGCGCCCTATTTTGCCACCTCGCTGCGCACCGCCATCGGCGCCGATTTCAAGACCAGGATCACGGTCTGGGATTTTGATCTCACGCCCGAAGCGCGCCTGGGCTATCGCGAGGACCTGTTGAAGCAGCCCGTGAAAATCAAGGCGGCGTTCCAATCCACCGGCGGCCGCGGCACCGCCGACAATACCATGACCTTTGTCGGTCCCGATCCGGATTCCGGCAATGCCGTTGTGGGCCTGGGCCTGGGCGCTTCGACCGATACTTGGCAGTTGGGCGTGAATTACGACTGGATTCGCGGCAACAACGGTTCCACTACACAGGTGGGCATCATCACAGTGCTCGGCCGAATTTGAGAGCTGCGGCGCGCGAAAGCGCGTGAGCAGGTCCAGTGGGTGAGGCGCGGTTCGCCGAAGGCGAACGAAATGGTCCGTCGCTAGCGACAGCGTCGTGCGACGACCATTTCGAGCGACGAACGCCCGAAGGGCCGTGCGGCAAAGTCTTCCCTACCAACTCCCCGTATTGGGCATCGAAGTCCAGGGCTCTTTCGGGTCCAGATTTCCGTCCTGGAGAAGTTCGACGGAAATGCCGTCGGGCGAGCGCACAAAGGCCATACGACCGTCGCGCGGCGGCCGGTTGATGGTGACCCCGGCCGCCATCAACTTTTCGCAGGTTGCATAGATATCGTTCACCCGAAACGCCAGGTGCCCAAAATTTCGCCCGCCGCCATAGCCTTTTTCGTCCCAATTATAAGTGAGTTCGATCACCGGGCTTTCGATCCCGCCCTCTGCGATCCGCTTGGCGTCCTCACGCGTTGCCAGAAAAACCAGGGTAAAGCGGCCCTTTTCGTTTTCTATCCGCCGGACTTCCACCAGCCCTAGCTTGTCGCAGTAAAACCCCAACGATGCGTCCAGGTCGGATACGCGCACCATGGTGTGAAGATATTGCATTTTGTGGCCCTCAAGCGGTTAGCGGTGTTCGTGCCGGCCCAGCATCGCGAATTTTTTCGCGGCAGACAAAGACCGAGCAAAAGCAAAGATGTCGCAAGGGAACCTTTTTGCTGGGCCGGATTGGCATTGCGGCAAGCACAGGCCTTGGGCGAGGTGGCTATTGGAGATGTGGAAAATCCGATTTCCATCGTCTGCACCAAGACTTACGTGATAAACAGTCCAATGCTGCGTATGCGAAGTGAACGGTTACAGTGGCGTTTTGTGCCACGACAAGGGCAACGCGCACCATAAACCGATACAAACATAGGCACATGCCTTGATCGGCGATCCAGTGGATACCCCTTGCAAAGAGGGTAAGCGATTGCTTTAAAAGCATCCGCGAGGTGCCAGTGAATAAGGTGCCAGTCGGGTGGACTTGGTCTCAAACAATTTGTTAGGCCGGGCTCGAGTGCCGGTTTTTTTGTCTTTGAGTGGAGCGCATGGAACGTCCAAATCATTTGAATGTCGGCGACAAGAGCGCCACGAGCAAAGCGGGCAGCATCGCCATCGTTGCCGGAATTCATATCGCGGTGATCTTCGGTCTGGTTGCCGCGTTGAACCAGGGCGCTTTGATGAAGCAGTTGCAGGAGATCAAGGCGACGGTCGATACCAAGAAGGAACCACCCAAGGCGCCGCCGCCGCCGCCGCCGGATCTGGTCAAGCCGCCGCCGCCGGTCGCGATCGTTCCCCTGTTCCAGGTTGCCTCCGCGCCGCCGCCGCCGGTTCGTACAGAAGCACCCAAGCCGCCGCCGCCGCCGGCGCCGACGCACGCGATTTCCAATGATCCGCTGAAGCCGATCATGCGGACTCATACCCAGCCGCCATATCCTCCCATTTCCATTCGCTTGAATGAGTCAGGCAATACATTGGTGGAAGTGAACATTGGCGTCGACGGCAACGTCAATGAATGCCACACCGTAAAGGGCAGCGGTTCCGAGCGTCTCGACGGTGCTGCATGTGACTGGATCAAGGGCCATTGGCGCTGGCAGCCCCCGACACTGAACGGCGTGGTGACCCCCGCAAAAAGCCAGATCAATGTCACCTGGAATCTGAAAGACGCCAAATAATCCAACCCATCACCTCAATTCATCGATACCCACGGAGTAGAAAAATGAACTTCAAGAAACTGACGATCGCTGCCGCCATCGTCGCCATGACCAGCCTGAGCGCCGTTGCTCCGGCCCTCGCCCAGGCTGCCGCACCGGCTGCACCCGCTGCCGACGCTGCCGCGCCGGCTGCCGCACCGGCTGCGCCTGCCGCCGACGCTGCTGCGCCGGCTGCTGCTCCGGCCGCCGCCGACAAGCCCGCCGCCGCGCCGCAGGACGCGCCGGCCCAGTACAGCCTTGGCCATATCTGGGCGGAAGGCTCCTGGATCTCCCGGGCCATTCTGATTGTGCTTGCAATTATGTCGGCCGGCACCTGGTACATCTTCTTCACCAAGTGGATTGAACAGCAGCGCATTTTGGGCCAGGCGACCCAGGTCGAAAAGAAGTTCTGGACCTCTGCCACCCTGAATGAAGGCGTCGACAAGCTGCCCAAGACCTCGGTGTTCCGCGGCATTGCCGAAGCCGGCCTCAAGGCTTCGACGGGCGGCACCACCTTGGTCGGCTTGAACGACTGGATCGGCATGACCCTGACCCGTCAGCTAGAAGACGCCAATGCCCGCCTACAGGGCGGCATCGCCTTCCTGGGCTCGGTCGGTTCGGTTTCGCCCTTCGTCGGTCTGCTCGGTACCGTTATGGGCATCCTGAACGCGCTGATCGGCATCGGTGTCGCCGGCCAGGCCTCGATCGACAAGGTTGCCGGCCCGGTCGGTGAAGCGTTGATCATGACCGCCATCGGTCTGTTCGTCGCGGTTCCTGCCGTGCTGCTGTATAACTATCTCGTCCGCCGCAACAAGGTGATAACCGAGAAGCTGCGCGCCTTCGCCGGCGACCTGCAGGCCTATCTCATCAGCAAGGGCAAGTAAGAACCCTCGAATAAAGGGGTCGCTTACGGAGATAAAACCATGGCAGTCGACGTCCAACATGCCGTCGAAGACGATGTAGCGGAACTGAACGTCACGATTAACACCACCCCGCTGGTGGAC
>DASZFN010000413.1:0-1772 GCA_035939715.1 Gemmataceae bacterium
ATTCAGCGTGGACATTCATCTGTTCACAAACCTGGCGGTGATAGCGGATTCCACGAACCAGCGTATTTTGCTGCTGCCGCTTCCGCAGTAGTCAGGTGGCGCTGCGAATTGCTGGGTGCAACGCCAGCGCGGGGGTTGGCATCCGAACCGGCAGAGAGGTCCCGCTCGTCGGCGCGGGGTTATGCTTAATTCCGTTGACGCATCGCGAAAACGGCCGCTATAATTCGCGATTTGCCATCGTCGCGATATTGGAGGGGTAAAGAGTGATGAATGCGAATGTGCACGCAAGGGGTCTTTGGGCGGCGCTCGCCGCGCTTTTGATGCTTCCAGCCGCCGCGGTCTTAGCGCAAACCGGTGCCGGCGCGGCAGCAGCAGTGCCGACTAAGATCGGCGTTATCAATGTTCGCCAAGCGATCGTGGCTACGGCGGAGGGCAAGCAGGCCTCCGCACAGTTGCAGACCCAGTTCAATCCGCAACAAGCCGATCTCGAAAACATGCAAAAGCAGATACAGGATCTGCAGAGCCGCCTCAGTAACGGCGCTCGTACTCTGAGCGACGATGAAAAAGCGCGGTTGCAACGGCAGGGCGAGTTGCTCGCGCGCGAGTTCCAGCGCAAGCAAGACGATATGAATGAAGAAGTTACCGCCGCGCAGGGCGATATTGTGGACACCATCGGGCGGAAAATGCTCGACGTGCTCGACCGTTATTCCCGTGAGAATGGCTATGTTGTCGTGCTCGACAGTTCTGCGCAGGGCTCTCCGGTAGTCTACGGCTCAACTCAAGTGGACGTCACCCAGGAAATCGTCCGCCTTTACGACCAGGCTTATCCTTTGAAGGCCGGAGCATCGGGCGGGGAATCCAGCAAGCCCGCCGGCCAGCCGGCTGCACCGAGGGCTGCGCCGGCGCCGGCTGCTCCTCCGTCTGCCAGCCGGCCGGCGACACCGGGGACTACCGCGCCCAGCCCCGCGAAGAAACCCACGCCATAAATTTGTAGCAAGGGCTTCGTGCACCAGCGGTGAATTGGCTGGTGGCCTCGCCATCCTGCGTGGTGACGCCCCTTCAGTGGGGGCCGGCTTGCTTTTACAGCAAGCGGAGCCTATACTGCTTTCGCGGTTTGGAAGCCGGTCGCATGGCCGAGTGGGCGAGAGCCCACTTTTTTGTTGGTGACACACAATCGGCCATCGCAAGGCCAGGTGGCGGATGGCCATGGAATTGGACCGCATCCGAGATGCGGCTGAACGTGCCGCGCGTTTCGCGGGCGTGGAAGTTGTCGATGTGGAATGGAAAGTCGGCAAGCAGCGATTTCTGCGCGTGTATATCGACCGTCCAGAAGGCGTTAGCCATAGCGATTGCCAGGCCGTAAGTGAGCAGTTGGGTGTTCTGCTGGACGTGGAAGATCTGGTGCCGGGCCCCAGCTACCTGCTGCAGGTCAGTTCGCCTGGACTTGACCGCAAGCTGACCAAGCCCGGCGAATTCGAAAGATTCCGCGGCCGGCTGGCGCGGATTTCGACGGTCGAGCCGGTCGAGAATGCGAAGTTTTTCGAGGGCCGCCTGGCAGGATATGCCGATGGCCAGGTGAAAATTGAAGTGCAGGGGCGGCTGATCGAGCTGCCGTTTGCGGGCATACGCAAAGCCAACTTGGTTGTCGAACTCTAGGAGTGCACACGGATGGCGAATCTGCTGGACCAGATGATCGAGCAGATCAGCCGGGAAAAACACATTGAACCGGGGGTCATCGTTGCGGCCATCGAGGACGCCATGGTGGTCGCCGC
>DASZFN010000414.1:0-8221 GCA_035939715.1 Gemmataceae bacterium
TACTTTCTCAGCCCCGGCGGGGGCGGCAGTGGATAGCCAGGGGGCGTGAGCCCCTGGTGGTGAAGACATCCCACTGCAGAATAGCCCTGAAAGGGCGGCAGTACCAGATGGGTCCGATACTGTCGCCCTTCCAGGGCTCAATCGAAGAAAGGCTGCCTTCCAACCAGGGGCTCACGCCACCTGGCTATCCACTGCCGCCTCTCCGAGGCTAAACCGTGGGACATTAGTTGAAACATTCGCGCGTGATGGATCTGGTTGCTATGCGCCGAACAACTCATGGATCGGCGCGCCGTCGACGAGGGGTATTTGTTGCCCCTGTGGTCCGGCCAGCTTCCTATTCAGGTCAATTCCCAAACCGTGATACACGCTGGCTGCAACCTGGGCCGGCGTGACCGGCCGGTTCTTTGGCTCTGCGCCGATCCGGTCTGATTCGCCCATGACCTGGCCGCCTCGAACACCCGCTCCCGCAAACAGAATCGACCAGCATCCCGGCCAATGATCTCGGCCGCCGCGCGCGTTCAAATGCGGCGTGCGGCCGAATTCGCCCATCGCGACTACCAACGTATTGCTTAGCATGCCGCGTTGGCTCAGATCATCCAGCAGGGCGCTATAGGCACGGTCGAACATCGGACACAGGATCTCTCTATAGTCGTCCAGGGTCGTGGCCAGGGCGCCGCCGTCGGCATGACAATCCCAGGTCACCTGGTTGAAGACCGTCTCGAACATGTTGACCGTCACCAGGCGCACGCCATGCTCGACCAGCCGGCGCGCGAGCAAGCACGCTTGGCCGAACGTGCTGCTGCCATAGCGCGAGCGGAGACCAGGACTTTCATTATCAATAGCGAAGGCCTTTTTCGCGTGCTGATTGAAGATCCCGCTGAGAGCCGCCGCGTCGGTCTGATCCGGCTTCCGGACGTCCACCGTTTCCTCAAAGGACCGCTGGGCATCGTCCACGGCTTCGACAAGCGCGGCTGAATTATCGAGGCGCGCGAGATCGATGCCGGACAAGACCATTTCTTGCGTCGCACAGAACGGCTCATGCTCCGCTCCCAGGTAACCTGCCGTCTGGCCGTGGCTGACGCTCACGCCGGTGTTGCCGACGGGGCTCGGCAGGACGACAAACGGCGCCAGCCCGCTCGTCCGGCGACCGCGCAGGCAAGACAACACGGCGCCATAATGCGGATGCTCCAGTCCGTCGCGCGCTAGCCGGCCGCTCTGCAGCAACTGATGGCCGGTCTCATGAATCGGGGCTTCCTGATGATGCACGGAACGGACAATCGCGAACTGGTCCGCCTGCTGCGCCATGAGCGGGAAGTGCTCGCAGATGTCCACACCCGGCACATTGGTTTTTATCGGCCGGAATGGGCCGCGCACATTGTCGGGAGCGTTGGGTTTCAAATCCCAGGTATCAAGCTGACTGGGACCACCGACCAAAAACAGCAGGATGCAATTGATGTCGTTTGCTTTCGCCGCTGCGCCCGCGCTTTGTAGCTGCGCAAGATCCGTCAGCGATAGGCCGACCGCCCCCGCGGCCGCGCTGCCGACCTTGAGAAAGTCGCGCCGCGTGATGCCGTCGCACGAGGTGATTGGCCGGGTGCCTTCCATTCGAAGCATGTCGAACTCCCTGCGAGGATGCCCTGGCGTTCGGTGCTGACTACATCCTAGCGGCTGGCGCGACCCATGCAATCAGAAATCGGATCCCGGCTAAAGCCCCGGCAGGGGCGGCAGTCGATAGCCAGGCGGCGTAAGCCCCTGGGGTAGGAATCCGAGTTAATGCAATAGCCCTGGAAGGGCGGCAGTGCGTAGCGGCGATCAAGCCACTGCCGCCCTTCCGGGGCTTAGGAAGACAGCGCCAGTTTTTCCAGCGACTCACGTCCCTGGCTATCTACCGCCTCTCCGAGGCTTAAAACGGGTGCGTGATGCCGAACCAGAATTGCACCGGGGCCGAACTGTTCACGGTCTTGGCCACGTCGAAGCGAAACGTCGTGCGTTCGATGAGGGCCAGCCAGGCGACGTCCACGCGCAACCCAAGACCGACCGCGTGCGCAATTGGCGCCACCTCGTGACCGTTCACATAGGCATTGCCGACGTCATAGAAGGGAGCGGCATAGATGTTGCGCACGCTCCCCACGTGGTCGCAGAAGTCCCAATCCAGGTGACGGACCACGGGAATCCGCCACTCCAGGCTCGCGACCCACACGGCGCTGCCTTGCCGTTGCTGGAAGTCAAAACCGCGAAAGAGATTGGCGCCCCCCAGGGTGTAGATCTCGGCATTATTCGGCAAAGCGCCGCCGCCATAGATTCTGGCCGCCAGGCGAGTTTGTGATAAGGGGCCGAGCCAATCCGGCAAACCTTTTACAATCGAAAACTGCGCGTCCAGCCGGTTATAGCCCTCGTTTTCCCCGAAGATCGGCAGGCCGCCGGCATAGCTGGCGTCGAAGCGAAATCCTCCCGCCGGGTCCCAATAGGGTGTCAGGTAATCGATGTGGTAATGGAGGCCGATCTCGGCCTGATGCTCCAGGTGATCCGCCCCTGGCGTGGGCGTAAAGGGCGGCGGCAGAGCGTGATCCTGCACATCTCCGAAAATCTCCAGGTAATGCATCGGCGACAGGTAAAGGCTGCTGGTGTACTGGAAGATGTAACGGCCGAAGACCGCCACGCGGTCCCCCTCGCGGTCGTTGTCGTCGCCTAGCGTGGTCAGGCGCCGTTCCGCGTCGAAGCCAACCTGCGTGTTCGGCCAGGGGAAATGCATCCACAAGCCATCGACACCGGCCACGATGCTGCGGTCGTCGGTGCGGTAGCCAAGGTAGGGTCCGCCGTTAAACGTTTCGGTGCGGTACAGATCGCCACGCAGGCCCAACACCACGGAACGTGTGTACCAGGGGTCGGTATACGCCTGGCCCACCGCGCCCAACCCAAACGTGAAATTCCAGCAGTCGTAGCGATTGGTCACGCTGGTCTCTTCCAGAGGTGTGTAGATCGGGGACCAGCGCACGCGCAGGCGCGTCTTCCAGTAGTTGTTGGCCGGGTTACGGTCCACCAGGACTTGATCCGGATCGACGGCAATCTGCGTGGGCTTGCAAGGCAGGACTACTTCGACGCGCACGCAGTTATCGCTAAGCGCTTCCACGCGCGCCGGTGGATCGTTCAGCTCCAGCAGCCGGCATTGCGGCTGAATCGGTATCCGCATCTGGTAGTTTTCGGTGCCGTCGAAACTTATGCCGAGGACGGTGGCCTCGTTGTAGTCGCCCTTTTGCCGCAGCAGGACGGTTGCCTTGTATGCTTTCTTCGCCCCATGCCCGCCATGCAGGGCAGACAGGAACGACTCGCTCCAGCGCGGCTCCGGGATGCCCTCCTTGACCGGCTCCAGCTTGACCTTGTCCACGCACCAATCCACCATGTCGGCGCCATAGACCCAGTGCTTGAAGAAGTCGTCCCACGACAGGCCGGTGTAGCCTTCCAGCTCGCGTTGAAAATCGGCGACGCGGATGATCTTGAATTGATAGCGGATGTAGATCATGCGCATGAAATCGAAGAACGCCGTCTCGCCCATGCGGTCTTCAATGGTGTTGACGATCTTCGAGCCGCGGTCGTAGCACATGCTCAGCAGGTTGACGAGATGGCCGTACCTGGGCATTTCTTGCACCGTCGGGCCGGCATCCCCGCGGCCGATGGTGCCGTACAGCCCGGCATTGCGGTAATCGATGCGGCGGATGTTCGGCAGCCATTCCAGGCAGGGAGGGAAAGTCAACAGCTGACTCTGCCTGCCTTGCTTCATGTCCATGAGCTTGTGGCTGAAATGGGTGGCAAAGGCCTCGTCCATCCAGGTTTCGCAGTAACCGTTGGTGCCGACGGCGTTGTACCACCACTGGTGGCAAAGCTCATGCGAGATCAGGTACTCCATGAAGTTGCCCGCGAAGTGCGGCATGCCGAACAGGCGATGGTCGATCATCACCAGGCCGCCGCACTCGTTGCCGTTCCAGCCGAAGTAAGATTCTGCGATCGTGAACTGCGCATAGGGATAGGGACCGAACCAGCGATTGTAGACCGGCAGCGCCTCACAGACCCAACGGATCAATTCGTGGGCGTAGTGCTCGTGCTCGGCAACCGCCAGGCAGCGCACCTGAATGCCGCCCACCTCGCCGGTGAACTCGCGATAGCGGGCGCTGCAGGAGAAGGCAAAGTCGCGCGTGCACATCGGCGCGAACACGATTTCCTTCCAGCCGTCGCCGAATTCCTTGACGGCGGCAATGGCCGCGCTGCAAGCGACCTGCTGGTCGTGGGGCAGGACGATCCGCGCCGTGTAAATGCCGGCCTCATTGAAATACGGCTGGTGCCAGGGAATGAACGGCGTCGGCTGCCAGCCGTGCTCATCGTAGACGGCGAGCACCGGCAGCCATTGCATCAGGAAAGTGATGCCGTCCCATTGCCCCCAGCGCCCCTGCTTTTGCGGCAGACGAAAATCAAAATCCACATCGAGCGTGACGCTCTCGTTCTTGCCGATGGGGCGCGGCAGCTTGACCGCCAGGGCCGTGTTATTGGTCTCCTGGTAGTCAAACTGCAGCGGCGCGTTGCCGAGCAAGACCTGGCGAATCTGCAGCGGTGCGCCGAGCCGGTTGTCCTCCAGCGAGTCTCCCGGCGACATGCGCAAGATTTCCAGCATCTTGGCCATGAAGCCGACATCGTCGTTGGGAACCTGGTAGTGCGAGTGGGCGTTGAAGACCACCTCGTCGGCGGGGCGCTCGTGACGATTGATCCAGGTGACGCGCTCGCGGACATGGACGACATGGCCGGCGACATCAACCTTCATCTCAAGGTCATAGCGCGGCAGCCACGGCGGGATTTGCGCAACGGCAGCCGTTGCTCCATAATGCAGCAGCAAGCCTCCGATGAGCAGGGCGACGGCTGTCCGAAACAGCGGCATGACAAAGCTCCACGCCGGCCTGGGCGGACGGCCGGAAGGGGCGAACAACGCGTGGGCTGAGAGTCGCCCGGAAGGCGGAAAGCCCGAAAGTCACAAGCACGCCCGGCGCGCTGGAACCCTGGTCTGAAGCGGAACGAAATCGTGTCTGCACCGGGGCCGGCTTCATACCCGCGACCGCTCGCCAGTGTCCATGCCAACCATTGCTAGTGAATGCTTACTTGAGGGAAAAAAATTCGCTAGACTGGTTCTTCATGCGAGGTGGCCAAGATGGCCACTGGCCATCTTGGAGGTTCCGCCAATGTGATTTGGCTGGCGGGCGGACGGCCCCCCCGCTCAAAAAAGCTGGCAAACTGGCAAACTCAATTTCTTTCCTGACGTAAGACCAACGGAGATTGTGTCTTGCGGGCCAAAATGAGTTTGCCAACCGTGGCAACTCAGTTGGCAAACTGGCAAACTCAACTTTGGCTGGATCCTGCCAAATCCGCAAAAATCTCTCAATTAAGGGCTTCGAAGTAGACGGCCCTTTTCGGCCTTCAAGCCTTGAATGAATTCAGCGTATCCGGCGCCTATAGCGCTGGCAGTCACGCCGGCCGCAAAGGCATTGGCGAGATTGGCGCCGCTGCTGGACCTGGCAGCGGGCGCAGGCAGGGCAAGAGCGTCAAAGGAGAAGAGATTCGGCCGGGTTTGCAGTTCCTGGCCAAAGACCGCGCCCAGCGCCGTATACAGTCGTGGCTTACCAGAGAAGTCTGCCGCGCCGACGCTGATAACGCCCTGCGCATCGGCGGGCATGCCGGGGTTGCCCGCCTCTGTGGCGTAGTCTGAAAAGACAACCCGGCCGCTCGCGCGGGCAGCTTCATCCAGTACATTGACAAAGACGCGCGGCCGCAATTCCCAGGCAATGTTCATTCCGGGTAAAGAAGGCAGCCCGGTAGGTTGAATGCTTGCCGGTACCTTGCCTTCGATCCGCAACGCGAACCGCCCGGGGGTATCTACCGCAAGCTCGACTGTCTGCTCATACATCGCAGTGTCGGGCTCGTTGCTGATGCGCTGCGGTAAGTCCACGGAGCGGGCCAGGACATCCAGCTCGTCGGTGGCTACCTTGCTGCCCGACGGATCGCGCTGGCGCAGAACGAGCAGGCGCAGGTTGGCCAGCGGCATCAGATAGGCATCCCGGCCCTGCTGCCAGTAGCTGGGATCGTGGGGCTCGCGCCACTGGACCGAGATGCGCAATTTCGTTTTGGGCAGGTCGGGAACCGCCGTGCCGGAGAGCGGTTGCCAGCCAAGGAAGTTAAGCTCCGGCGTCCAGCGGCCCGGCCTTGGCGCCGTCCCGGGCGGCGCGAACGCCATGACGCCACTGCCATCGCTATCGCGGAACAGGCCCGACCACACCTGGCCGTTCGTATTGCCGACACTCTGAAGCCACACGGACGAGCCCGGAGCGGCGGCATCGAAGAACCGGCTCAGGGTGCTGGTGTCGTCTACGGGATAGCCCTCATTCCAAAGCAGTCCGCAAGCCACAACCTGGACGCCCCGCAGGCCGCGCAGGGCGCGCGTTAGATCCAGGAAGCGCTGATCGCGCTGGTGGAGTGCCTCTTCGTCTTTGTCCAGGGCGGCTTCCCGGGCGCGAAAGCCTTCGCGTTTCTTGGCCGCGGCCTCATCGGCGCCGAACTCGTCGAGAATCGCTTTGCGCTCTTCGGTAAGCTGGTCGCGGCGGCGCTGCAGGCGAATCGAGTCCTCGCTTTGTTCCGCACTGCGCGCGTCGAGGCTTACCGAATAAACCGGCTCTCCCCGGATGTAATGAGCCGCTTCCGCAAGCTGGAAGGGTGCGTCGGCATCGACGCGAAGCAAGGTGAACTCCGCCTCCGGCGCCGCCAGGGCCGCCGCCAGTGCGCACTGCGTGCCATGCCCGACCGCCGCGACGTCGCTCGACACGGCCCGCGCCTGGAGCTCGGGATCGCATTCGGCCGCCAGATCCAGGTAAGCGGTCCTGGCCGGCAATTGCTTGCCGAGGAATTGCCGGTAGCCGCGGAAGTCGTCGTCAATAATGGCAATCCGGATCCTCTGGCCGCGGTGGCCGGCCGCGTGAAGCCGGTCTGTGCCACTGGCTTTCAGCGCTTCGTCGTCGGCTGGAGTCATGACGGGCGCAGGCTGCGGCGAACCCAGGCGCGGCAGGCGAACGCCGCTCACGCCGGTGAGCATGGCAAAATTTGCTGCCTGGCTTGGCGCCGCCCTGACCGTCATCACCTGGCCCAGGCGGCCCTCGAGGCGGCAACCGGGGGCCGCCAGCAACAGGTCGCGTCGCCAGGATAAATCCGTCGCCGCGGGCGTGGAAATCAAGATGACTTCCAGGCGCACCGGCTCCTGATTCTTGCCTTGCGCCCGCAATTCCGGAGCAATCTTGAGCAAATACTCCTGGCCCGCCGCAACCGGAGCAGGCGGCGATAGCGCCTTTGCGGCCGGCATTCCGGCCGGCTCCGCCAGTACCTCGATAGCTTCCACCGGCCAGGCGCCGCGCAAGGGCGAAGGCAGCTCGGCAACCGGTACGCGCGGGGCCAGCCATCCCGAGCCATGCCAGCGCAGGTCTTCGAGGAGCTGGGGCGCCGCGCTCGCGGGAATCGTGCCGAGGATGCGCGTGTGGCCGCGGCTGTCGTAACCAATGGCTTCGCGGAAGCCCATATCCGTCAGAACGCCGACAACCTGCTCACTGAACAGCCGCTGCCGCTCCCGCGGCAAGCCGCCTGTCAACTCCATCTGTATCTTGACCGGCTTGTCCCCCATCATGGCTAAGTTGGTGTCCGCGGGGACGAGCAGGATCGCCCGCACATGCCGCTCGCGCAGCAGCTCTCGGGCATGGTCAGCCGCTATGGTCCCGGTCATGCGCGTCTGTTCGGGGTCTTCAGCTTCGTTCTCCGGTCCCGCGTCCTTCTTGAAGCCCAGCCCTCCCAGGTAACGCAGCATTTCACGAAAACGGGCCACGCGCATGGCCCCGCCGGAGCGAATTTGGTAACGAATCTCAACCTTGTAGTCGCGGGGCGGGGGCGGCGCAATCACCTGACCGCTGGAGGACGCCGGTATTGCAATCGTAGCCAGAAGAACAATGAAAAAGGCCCGTGCGGGACCCCGAATCGATGTCGCTAACATGGTGCTAAGCCTCGGGAAGGGCAATCGCCTATTGTCTCGCGCGGCAAACTCCTTGCCAAGCTCGGGACAGCGTAAGCGTGCATACCGTAATTGCAAGGCTGGTCGTTTAACCCGGAGCCGGCGGCGACGGCGGGCGCTGCCTGCTCCGCCGTCGCC
>DASZFN010000415.1:0-2424 GCA_035939715.1 Gemmataceae bacterium
GACTTTCTCACGCCGCCTTGTTCAAGGCGGACAATTCCTCCCTCAGTTGTTCAGGTGGCATTTTGAGCAGCTCCCACCAACTCTTGTCGGGCAGGACTATCCCCAAGCGCTGATAGGGCGTCTGCTTACGCCGTTTCCCAGTCCGAAGCGTTCGGGAATTCCAGTACAGTCGTTTCAGATCCAACATTTCTTGCGTGAGCCGGCGGTGCCGGGCCTGGTGCATTCGCAGCACGCTGTTCAACCCCTCCACCATGCTGCTGGCACGCCAGGTGTGCCGTATGACGCGGCGCACGCCTTGGGCAACCTGTTGGCTTGCTGGCGAAAGCGGCGCAAGGCCCGCCGCGCCTCCTGCTGCACATGAAAGTGATCCAATTGCTCGCCGACGGGTTGCTGGCCTTGCGTGGCCCGTTGCGCGTTGACCTGTTCCACGCCCTTCTCCATGCCCATGCCGCCATCGCGCAGCACCTGCTCCAAGGCCGGCAATTGGCCGAACTCCTGGGCCCAGGTCGCACCATCGCGGTGTGCCACCAAGCGGCCGCCGACCCAACACAGACTATCCGGTTCCACCATCATGAGAATCGGCTTGGGGCCGACGAAGATCTCATCGCCGGCCGCTTGCTGGACTTCCGGTCGGGCAAACTCGTCGAGCACGGCCAGCAAGGTCCCGGAGCGCAGGGCGGCCTGGTGCGTCCGACGTCCGAGCGTGGCCACGCTCGGGGTCGCTTTGCTCAAGAGGACATGCAGGAGTCGACGGGTAATCGGCAAACTGACGCCCTCGGCCTGGCCGACCGACGCGAACTCGGCTTGGCGGTCGCGGTCAATCACCACGGCCTGCCGCAGCCGCTCTTCGAGGATGGCTTTCTGCTGACGGACGGCCGCGAGTTGGCTGGCGAGTTCTTCCTGGCGGGCTCGGCCGGCGGCACCATCGACAGCCAAGGCGACCGCATCGGCTTCCCGATAGACGCGTTGACGACTGATGTCGCGATCTTGGGCGTGGAGGGTGACGTCGCCATGCCGGCCGTAAAAGACGAAGAAGGCACTGGCGATGCGCGGGGAGATGGCTACCATGCCCATGGGGGTGGCTCCTGCCAATAACCGGAGATTAATAGGTTCCGGCTATTGCAGCTGTTCACCCCTCATTTGTCCAGCTGCTACCCCTGAAAAACGCCCCAAGTGAGAAAGTCCCCGGGACCGGAAGGGACAGTTTCTGAAACTGCTTAGCCGACAAGGGGTTGCGGAAAAATATGAAAATATGTTTTTGACAGGTTCGACGAAACTGATCGGGCCATCGGGAGGCGACAAATGCGTTGCTGGTGTTGCGATAGAGAAATCCGTTTGGCGCGCAAAGTCAAGGTGCGTCCCTGGCGGCAATATGACCCGCAGGAGTCGCAGGCCGACGCGGCGGCGTATGCCTTTTACGAGAAAGAAATGACCTACCGCTGGGCCGTGATCTGCCAGGGCTGCTATGCGCGACTCGATAACGCCGTGGGCGTGGCGGCCATTGGTACGCGGATGTTCAACCTGGCCGGTGCCTCCCGAGGCGATCGGGCGCCCGTGCTCGACGAAGCCAAGTATCAAGCGTTCGAGCGCAGACAAGCCGCCCAGATGGGCTTGCAGTTGTAAGAGGCTCTCGCAGAGCACGCAGAGATCGCAGAGAAAACACAAAGTTCGCCAAGTTAAAAAAACGCCATTCTTAGCGACGGGAAGATTCTCCAGCCCGGAGAGACAGTCGGGGTGCGCGCACTTCCCGTGGCTATTCCAGCTTTGAGGTGCAACCATGCGACGCTTGCTTGCAAAAATGAGCCTTGAACGGCTAGAAGACCGGCTGCTGCCCAGTGCCGGCGATCTGGATGTCGTCTTTGCCGGCGGCAAGGCCACAACCAACTTTAGCCTGGGCGCGGCCCAGGTCGAGGCGCTGGCCGTGCAAGCCGACGGCCGGATCGTTGCGGCCGGGCAGGCCGGCAGCAATGGCGCGGACTTCGCCCTGGCACGCTTCAACCGCAACGGCACGCTCGATGCGAGCTTCGGCACGGCCGGCGAAGTCGCCAGCCGCCTGGGCACGAGCCCCAACAGCGTGGCCCGCGGGCTGGCCGTCCAGTCCGACGGCAAGATCCTCGTTGCCGGCTTTGCCGGGCCGGGCGGCAGCCAGGAGTTTGCCCTGGCCCGCTATAACCAGAGCGGCAGCCTGGACAGCACCTTCGGCGACCCGGTGCAGCAGCCGGGACCGCAGCCGCCCCAGCCCCTGCGCTCGGGCAGCGTGCTCACCAACCCGGGCGGCAATGCCTCGGCTACCAGCGTGGCCGTCACGCCCGACGGCAAGATCCTCGTCGCCGGCTCGGTGCAGCCCAGCGCCTTCAGCAGCGCCTCGGACTTCGCGCTCGTCCGCTACAACACCGACGGCAGCCTCGATACCACCTTCGGCAC
>DASZFN010000416.1:0-3522 GCA_035939715.1 Gemmataceae bacterium
TGGTCCCGTTGCCTAACTACCGTGCTGCGAATCACTTTCAACGGGCACGAAAAATAAAGAAGCAAGTATAGCCTTGCCCTACCCACCCGGCAACCCCTAAAGAAGTCTCCTCGCCGAATTTTGTTAGCAACTACTAATCTATACGGACGACATGCCAGTACGCCAAGCCAACTTGGTATGCCTTTATGTTCGCTGATGGATGAAATCTTTTCAATTTGAGATGTTTAGCAAAACTAGCAATTTTGACTAAAGAAGTCAGGATAGCTTGAGTTTACCGAAGATGACGACCAAGGGATGCTCTTCTGGCAGGCGGCCAGCGGCGAAGGCGAACCATTTCTCTACCCCTCTGGGTCCCGCCGTCATCCTCCCTTATCCGGAAAGCTTTACCCCCCGGCAGATTCCAAATGAGCATCTTCGAAGAAAGAAATGCGGTTTTCACGTTGTTAGTCGTTATCATCCAAGGACATGCATCGCGCGCCGAAGATGCCCATCCGAGCTTTCTCAAATGGGCATCTTCGGTGCATACGTGGGCCGATGGGCAACTTCACCAGGTTATGATTCGCAAAACTCATCGCTCGATCCATCGCACTAGCGCCCAGCCGTGTTCTTGGAAGTTCTTCGCAATAGTCGGATTTCTGTTGGAGATCGACTTGCCCGGTGATGGGGCAGGCTTATAATGCTCATTCTTGGCAATATTCACAATGAAGCCGCCTCGGAGGCATGAATGGGCAGTCGACGCCGCGGATCAGGACGACGCAAGGTAGGTCGCAAAAAGCGGCGCATGCGAAGCAAAATCAGACACCGGAAGAGTTAGCGCCCTTCCTGCGGCTTACTCAAACTTTTTCCTCTGCCCAGTTTTTCGGCTTCAAATACTCATCCACCAGTCGTGCTTCCGGCGAGCCGGGTTCCACCTGGTAGTCATATAGCCACCGAACCACGGGCGGCAAAGACATGAGAATGGATTCCACGCGACCGCCCGTCTTCAAGCCGAAAATCGTGCCCCGGTCGTAGAGAAGATTAAATTCCGCGTACCTGCCCCGGCGGAACTCCTGGAAAGATTTCTGCCTATCCGTGTAGGAAATGTGCCCGCGCCGCTCGACGATGGGAAGATAAGCCCCCAAAAATGCGTCACCCGCTTCCCGAACGAATGCGAACGTGGCTTCCCAGTTTCCTTCCAGGTAGTCAAAGAAAATGCCGCCGACGCCGCGCGGCTCACTCCGATGGGGTAGAAAAAAGTATTCATCGCACCACTGCTTCAGCCGTTGATAGTTAACCAGCTGCGGATGTCGCTCGCACACCGTCTTCCAGGCGCGATGGAAGTGAATCACGTCTTCCCGATAGGGATAGTAAGGCGTTAAATCGGCCCCGCCGCCAAACCATTCCTTGGCGCCCTTGGTCAGGTAGCGGAAATTGGCGTGCACGGTCGGGACAAAGGGATTCGCCGGATGCAGCACGAGCGAAATGCCGGTCGCCGTGAAGGCCCGACCTTCGCCGGGAATCTGGGCGGCGAACTCGGGCGACATTTCCCCGGCTACTTCGGAGAAATTAACGCCTCCCTTCTCAAATATCGCGCCGTTGGACATGATCCGCGTGCGCCCGCCGCCGCCGGCCTCACGTTTCCAGTTGTCTTCCTGGAAGGCGCCTTTGCCGTCGGTTTGGCTCAGAGCGGCACAAATGCGCTCTTGCAGGTCTTTGAAGTAGGCGGCGACTGTCGCTTGGCGTTCTTCTTTGGTCATGGAACAGGCTCCTGCGCTTGCCTCCATTTTAGCGGTTGGCCTAGGAAGCGTTTATGGCCCACCGTATAATCCGCAGGCTGATCGTGTCCGTCGAGGAGGGAGCCTCGTGGCCGAAAGTTCGGAAGATCTGGTTGTCGAAACCTACAAGCTCACCAAGATTTACCAGAATCGCCAGATCGCCATCAATGATGTAACGCTGCGCATTGAGCCAGGCTGCGTCCTGGGGCTGCTGGGCCCCAACGGGGCGGGCAAGACGACGTTTCTGCGCCTTTGTCTCGGTCTGCACCGGCCGACCGCCGGCTGGGTGAAGGTCTTCGGCAAGCTCATGGGGCCCAATGCCGCCGCGGTGCGGCGTCGCATCGGCTATATTCCAACCAATCCGCAGTTTCCCCGCGGCATGTCGCCGATTTCCTATCTCGATTACATGGCCCGGCTGTTCGGCTTGCCGCAAGACGTGCGCAAGCCGCGGCTCGCCTCGCTGATCCGCGCCGTCGATTTGCTCGCCGTATCGGGCGAACCGATTGCCGACTTCTCCAACGGCATGACCTCGCGCCTCGCCGTGGCCGCCAGCCTGATCAATGAGCCCGACCTGCTTGTCTGGGACGAGCCGACACACGGCCTCGATATTGAAGCCCGGCGGAGCATGCTGGAGCTGATCAAGACGCTGGCCCGCGAGAAAACCTTGATCGTGTCGAGCCACAACCTCAGCGACATCGATGAGGTTTGCAATCACGCCGCCGTGCTCAGCCGGGGACAGCTCATTTATTCCGGCTCGCTGCAGGACCTCAAGGGCCGCATGCGGCGCAACCATTATGAGCTGGATCTCGAGGGAGACCAGAAAACCATCGCCAAGGCAACGCAGGCCATCAAGGGACTGGCAGACTTCAAATCGGTTCAGCTCCGCCAGCGCCGCCTGGAAATCTGGATGGGCGACGATGCCAACAACACCTCCGCCCTGGCCAACGTCTTCATGACGCTCGCGGACAACAAGGTGACGCTGGTCAGCATTCGCAGCGTCGGCCAGCAAACGGAACAGGCTTTTCTTGACCTGGTCGAGAAGGAAGAGTCGCGCGGGTTTACACGCGCGTATCAGGTTAATGAAGCGGCATAAGCCAGTAGTCAGTAGCCAGTAGTCAGTAGCCGACGCCTACTGGCTACTGACTACTGACTACTGACCCAAATGGAGAACGACCTGTGGACGTGCCGGCGGCCAAGACTGCTCCAAAAATTAGACCCTGGCTGCCTTACTGGGCTGTCCTCCGCGAGGATATCCGGCAAACCTTGCACAGCTGGGTGTACCGGACATGGGTGATTCTCTCCTTGCTGAGCGTGATTGGCTTCATGCATTACCGGGTGGCGCAGTTTCATGGCGCGGGCATCATCCAGCACGCCTCCGAGCTGATTAGCGACCTGCTGCGCTGGTGCGTGGTGGGCAGCGTCACGCTGATCATCGTGTTGACGACGGGCAGCATTTCCGGGGAGCGTGGGACGTTGGCGGATTCGGTATTGAGCCGGGGTATCAGCCGGTATCAATATTTCCTGGGCAAGTGGCACGCCCGGCTCATTGCCGTGCTGGGCACATTTTTTGTCCTTGGCCTGTCTGCGGTGACGGCGAGCGTGTTTCTTCTGCACGCGGACGTTTCCTGGATCGGCAGCTTCTTCGCCTTGATCGCGGTCGCAGCTTTGCTCGGCGTGGTCATCAGTTGCGGCGTGACCTTCAGCGCGATCTTCAGCAGCACGGTCCTGGGCATCGCCGTGGTCTGGCTCCTGGTTTATGGAGTCGGCT
>DASZFN010000417.1:0-6182 GCA_035939715.1 Gemmataceae bacterium
CGGCGTGGCCCAGATGAGCTTCAGGGTCACCAGCACCGGCAAGCGCTGGATTGCTGCCAGGGGCGATCCCGTTGGATCAACGGCGTCCGCAGCGCCGCGCTGAGGTTCCAGCAAGAGACCGTGCAGCAGCACTCCCAGCAAAATGCCGAGCAAGCCGAAGACAACAAACGACCATTGCCAACCGTAATGCTCGCCAATCAGTCCGGCAAAGAAGCCGCCGCCGATTGTGCCGGCGTAGACGCTGGTCTGGTGAATGCCCAGGGCCGTTGAGCGCGTGCGGTTGCCGTGGTAGTCACTCAACATCGACATCGACGCGGGATAATAAAACGTCTCACCAATCCCCTCCGCAGCCCGAAAAAGAAGAAGCTGAGCGAAGGTGCGTGAAGAGGCAGTGGCCAGGCAGATCACGCTCCACACGTGCAGCCCGCCGAGAATCGCGGTTTTGCGACGAACGCGATCCACCACCAGGCCGGCAAACGGAGCACCCAGCCCATAGACCCAGGCGAAGGCCGAGCCCAGGAGACCAAGCTCCACGGGACTCAGCTCCATTTTCTCCTTCAGAAGCGGGAATACTGAAAACACAGCCTGTCGGTCAGCGTAGTTGAAGAAGGAAATCCACCACAGCATGCCGACCACGTACCATTTGTAGCGTCGAGTGGAAAAGAGAGACTTGCGCAAGCGAAGGATCCACGAATCGCCCATTGCGGGATGATCGTTCATGCACCCGATTCTAGTGCAGGTCCCTACATCAGGCCATCGGGGGTGCATACCCGTAATTGCAAGGCTGGTTGTTTGACCCGGAGCCAGCGGCGACGGCCGGACGCTGCCAGTTCCGCCGTCGCCGCTGGCTCCAGGTTAAACGATTCGAATTGACTGGCGAAAACGTGTGGAGATAAACGTCGTGAAATTCTGGGAGGTATTCCCTCGCCAGCGCCCTCTATTATGGTGGAACGTAGAGGACTCCAAAAAACATGACCACCACCCCGCTTGAAGGCATGCTTCCCTGTCTGCGGCGCATGTTCGCGGCAAAAGGAAACGATAACGTTGCCGACGCCGAGCTCGTGCGGCGCTTCGCCCAGCAACGCGATGAAGCCGCCTTCGAGCTGCTGGTCTGGCGACACGGCCGTATGGTGCTGCATGTCTGCCGAAGAATTCTCGGCCACGAGCAGGAAGCCGAGGATGCCTTCCAGGCCACCTTTCTCACCCTGGCACGGCGCGCCGGCGCAATCCGCAAGCAAGCCTCGGTGCCGAGCTGGCTGCACACGGTGGCGTCGCGAATCGCGTTTGCGGCACGGGCGCGCGGCGGACGACGAAAGACAAGAGAGCACGCGCTCGACCAGCCGCTCCAGGGAAATGCTCCGGACCCGGCCACGCTGGCTGCCTGGCAAGAACTGGGTGAGATTCTGCACGCGGAGGTCGATCGCCTGGGCGAACTCTATCGTCTCCCTTTCATCCTGTGCTGCCTGGAGGGGAAGACCAATGCCGAGGCGGCCCGCGAGTTGCGATGCCCGGTCGGCACTATTGAATCACGCCTGGTTCGGGCTCGGGAACGGCTGCGCGCCCGCCTGACACGCCGCGGCATCACGTTGTCCGCGGGCTTGCTCGCGGTCGCCCTGGACGGCCCCGTGCGGGCCACATTCGTGAGTCCGGCCTTGATAGGCCGCACCGCGCGCGCCGCCTTGCTTTTTGCCGGCGGCGGCAATAGCGCCGCGCTCATTTCCGCTCAAGTGTTGTCCATGACAGAAGGGATATTACGTACCATGTTGCTCTCGAAAGTGAAACCGCTTGCCCTGGCCGCACTGGTGCTTGTGATGGCCGGCGTTACGGCCGGTCTTTTCGGCCGCTCGGCCCTGGCGTCGGGCACGCCGCAAGCCAAACCGCCTGCCGTCGCCGGGTCCGCGGCCCATGCAAAAGATGCGGCGGCACAAGCCGGCAAGCAGTTCGTTCAGTCCGGCACCCTCAAGAAGATCGATCTCAAAGAAGGCACGGTTCTGTTGCAGGTCCAGACGCAGATGGCTAACGCAACCTTCTTTACCTCACCCTATGTTTCCAACATTCAGACCTGGTGGACCGACCGCGTAAACCCGAACCTGGCGTCGCTGAACTCGGCTGGCAAATACACGCTGATCCCGCAGCAAACAGCCTCCGGGCACTGGATTATGGGGCAGCCGTACTGGGCCGCACTCAACAACAGCAATGCGCCTATCGCAGCCAATGAGATGGTTTGGTTCCCGTCCGTTAACGGGACGCTTGAGATTGCCTTCCACGACGTGCGGCGCCAACTTGGTCCGCTGGTCGAAGTGGTCATCGATGGCAAAGCCGGGAAATTGACGGAGCTGCCCGCCAACATCTGGGTCACGGTCACGGGGGACAAGGACGGCCGCGTGACACGCATTCAGGCTGACGGCAGCACCATGGATAACTGCATTGTGGATTCGCTCGACCCGGTCAAGCATACGTTGGCTTTCGGCCAGCAAGAGCAGCGCTACCAGTATGAACTCGCCCCCCAGGTGGAGGTTAAGGTCAACGGCAGAAAGAGCACGCTGGCGGACCTGAGGCCGGACATGCCGGTGTGGTTGCGTTTTTCGGCGGTCAAGCAGGCCATCATTGACATCCGCGCGAACGGTCCAACCGTTGAGTGCCTGCTCAAGGGACTCGATGCCGAGCGTGGACGCTTGACCGTGAGCCTGAAAAAGGAGCATCTCACGATACCGAATCTCACGGTGGCGGCAGACGCTCAGATCATGATCGACGGGCATGGCGCCCGCCTGATCGATCTGAAGTCGCGCCTCGGCAAGCCGATCAGCATCCGCATGGACGCCGACCCCGAGGCAAACCGCGTGCTGGGTATCTTTTGCAACCCCGGCAAAAAGTAAGCAGGGCAGGGCGTTGTGGCGACAAGTTTCCAACTTGCCGTATTCTGCCGGGCAAGTTGGAACCTTGCTGCCACATAGAGTAGGACGGATTGGCAATCCGTCCTACAGGCGCTGCAGCCACGCCTCAGCGGCGGACGACCACTACCTGGAAGCCGCGGAAGCTCAGGTCGCGAGCCACGTCATGGGCGTAAGACCGGCTGCGGTACGGGCCGGAGATTTGCCACAAGGCAAAGGGCGACGGCCGGAATTCCACGAAATAACGGGCATGGCGATGGACCACCGGCGTGGTCACGATCACTTGCGGCTGCGCCTGCGAGGCCGCCGGAACCGCCAGCGGGGTCAGGCTTGCCAGGCCCATTACGACTCCTGAAGTAATTTTCGAGAACATGGGTTTGCCTCCTTCTTCTGCTCTGGGTAACTGCCTCCAGTAAACGAATCCGGACCGTAAGCTTGCGCCGCGCAGTCTATGCGCAGCGCGGCACTCTCATTCTTTCCTCAGAAATAGCAAGAACCTGGGATACAGAAAGCCGGCCGGCATGTCTATTATTGAGGAGTCGCATCAAAAACTGGACGAACCGCATGGGCGATCGTGATCTAGCCGTGCTGCTGCAAAGCATCCGCCGGACGGCGGCGGAGGTGGGCGGGCTTAGCGATGCTGAGTTGCTGCAGCGTTTTGTCGCAACCCGCGATGAAGCGGCGTTCGAGTTGCTGCTGTGGCGCCATGCCGGCCTGGTGTTCGGCGTGTGCCGGCGCGTGCTGCGTGATGTGCACGACGCCGAGGATGCCTTCCAGGCGACGATGCTCATCCTGGCCCGGCGGGCCGGCCGCATTCATAAGCAGGACGCACTTGCCGGCTGGCTCTACAAGGTGGCGTACCACACCTCGCTCACGCTTCGCGGCAAACGCGCCCAGAGAATGGCCCAGGAGCGCCGCCTGACCGCCGATGTTGCCGCACCATCCAGCTTGGCCGATGCGGCCGAAGACCAGGAATTACAGGCAGTGCTAAGTCTCGAAGTGAGCCGGTTGCCCGAGCGGCTGCGCAGCTTGATCGTGTTGTGCTACCTCGAAGGCAAGACGGTAGATGAGGCCGCTGTGCAGCTCGGCTGCCCGCGTGGAACAGCGGCCAGTCGCCTGGCACGAGCGCGTGTGCGGCTTCGCCTCCGGTTAACAAGACGCGGCCTGGCTCTGGCGGTCGGCCTGGCCATGCTCCAGCAGGCGGGGGCTGCGCGTCAACCCGCGCACTTGATCTCGACCCTCCTCGCGCGCGTACTTGGTTCCAGCCGCGCCCTGGCAGGTGAGCCGGCCCTTTCGCAGAGTGTTGTGACTTTGGCCAACGAGGTACTAAAGACCATGTTCTGGCAAAAACTCAGAATCACGACCATTCTCATGGCCGTTGCCGGCGTCTTGTTGGCGGGCGGTGGCGTGGCTGTTCATCTCCGCGCCGGTTCCGGCGCCGAGCCACCGGATATTGCCGCGGGAGAGAATCCGAAGCTCTCGCAACAGGATCAGCCGGTTGAGCAGCCTCCCGACAATGTTGGCGTAAAATCGGTCAAGGTGAGCAAACCTCAGCGCCGTGAATACGTCCCCCACAATGATTACATGGGACGCCTGGAAGCCCTGCGCACCGTGGAGGTGCGTGCCTCGGTCGGCGGACGCTTGGAAAAGATAAACTTCAAGCCCGGCAGGAAGGTCAAGAAGTGGGATGTGCTGTTCGAGGTTGATCCGGCTCCTTATCGCGTTGCCCTCGATAAGGCTGAAGCGGCTTTCGAGTCGGCCGAGGCGGACAAGGGGCACCGGAATGCACAACTTCAGCGGGCCCGCCAGCGAACGGCAAACATGTCCATTAGCCCGGAGGATTACGAACAGCTAGCGGCCGATGCCGCGGTCGCGGAGGCGAAGTGGAAAATCGCCAAGGCGAACCTTCATCAGGCTGGGGCGAACCTTGCGGCCACGAAGATTACTGCCACCGTGGACGGCGTTATTGGAGGCATGAATGTGGAACCGGGCGCTTTCGTGCTTGAAGAGGGCGGCCGGTCCGTTCTTTTGGCAACCATCACTTCTGTGGACTGGATTCGGCTCTCTTTTGACATGGATGAAGCGTCCTTCCTGCGCTACCGGCGGCTGCAGCACGCGGGCGAGGTGAAAGGAATCGGCAGCCCCATCGCTATGGAACTGATGGATGAAAAGGGGTTTGCCCGGGTGGGCACTCTGGAAAGCTTCGATGTGCGCATTGATCCCAAAACCGGCACGATTCGAGTTTCGGCAACATTCCCCAATGATGATCGCCTGCTGTTGCCGGGGATGTCGGCCCGCGTTCGCATGCCGTTTGGCAAGCCACGGCCGGTCCTGCAGATCCCTCTAAAAGCGCCGATGGGTCAGGATAAGGGCAAGTACTGGATTTACGTGGTTAACAAGTCGAACACAATCGAAAGACGGTTCATTAAGGACATCTTTGGGTATGACAGCATGAAATTCGTTGACGAAGGTTTGCAAGCGGACGATTTGGTTGTGGTTGAAGAGTTAAAGGGCATAAGTCTCGGCGACAAGGTGAAGCCCGAGCGCATCTCAGAGCCTGGCCCCAAATCCAACAAATAGAGCGCCGTGAGTCCTTGACGGTGCGAAAACAACCCCCGGGTATCGTTGACAAGATTGCCAGTTTGCCAAGTTCGTGGCCAGGGGTGGCAAACATGTTTTGTGCTGCAACTGCTTTCTGCAAATACTCTTATGAATTCATTAAAGGGCATGTTTGCCATGCAAGGGGCTGCCGTCCCTTGAAATCTCCGCCCCAGGGATGAGGAATTTCTCATTAATCCGTCCGCCAAATCACTTGGCGGTCTCTGGCGGTCTTGGGGAATTTCCGAAAAAATCCGGCTGAGCCGGCAGATTGCTCTTGAACGAAGCAGCACCCGTTGATCCTCGCGGGGTGGGGCTTTAGTATGGAACTCGAAGACTACGTTCGCATCGCATTTGACCTTGTTTTGTTCGTCTTTGCGATCTGGACCTGCATCTGGGCTTACAAGGACTCGCAACGCGAGGGGAAGCCAGGATGGCTAGTAGTGGTGCTTATCATGCTATCTTCGCCAATCGGTCTGTTCCTCTGGCTGGTTGTTCGTTCCGAAAAACTGAAAGGACGCCAGCCAAATCGATCAACACAGATTTGACCCACTACCGCTCCGAAGAAAAGTTTGGGGGGGCCAGGAAACCACTTTGCCACGGGCCACTGGGGCCAGGCCTGGCGACTGGGCAACTCCTCAAAAAAGCCGGTCAAGGCCGCCAATCCTGACATAGAGTCTAGGTGTGGCGTTA
>DASZFN010000418.1:0-7516 GCA_035939715.1 Gemmataceae bacterium
GACAAGGATAAGTTGATTCCGCCCGGCAAGATTTTCTCCGAAAGCTACCCGGAATTGATCTCTGCCAGCTTCCGTATCGATCAGATACCCGACACCCATCGGAAGCTTGCTATCGGTGCGGCGGAGGTTCATATCAGCTCGGTTGAGGAGGAGAAGCCGGCCGGTGAAACCCAGGTGCAACATCACTTCAAAGTGCAGGCGGCCAAGGAGATCACCAAACACTTTGAGACCGTTCTTAAGGAAGGCGAAGAACTGACGGTGCGCCTGGATGTCAATCGCACGGCCAGGGAGTTAGCCGTTGAACTGGGCCTTTCGGGCAAGCCCGATTCGAGCATCGCCTCTACGTTCAAAGCGTTGGGCAGCTCGGAAAGCGCTTTTGCCGGCCTCCTGAGCGCCGATGCGGCGCTGAATTTGATCGTGCATGGCGCTCTCCCCGAACCCTTGCGCAAGGCGCTGGGTCCCGTCATCGACGAGGGCGCCCGCACCGGCCTGGAAAAGGAGAAAGATCCGGCCCGGCGGGCGCAGGGGGAAAAACTTCTCAAGGCGCTGTCGCCGTCGCTCAAATCCGGAGAGTTGGATGCCGCCGTGACGCTCCGCGGACCGGGTGAAGGCAAGCATTACACGCTGGTCGCCGCTTTGAAGCTCAAGGACGGCAATGACATCGACGGCGTGGTGCGCGACCTGATCAAGGGACTCCCCGAGGACGCCCGGAAGCTCATCAAGCTGGACGCCGATTCTGCCGGCGACGTCAAGATTCATCGCCTCGACGTGCAGCAAGCCTTTGATGAGGACGCCAGGAAAACATTCGGCGATAACCCCTTCTATGTCGCCTTGCGCCCGGACGCTTTGCTGGTGGCCGGTGGCGAAGGGGGCTTGCATGCGCTCAAGGAAGCGCTTTCGGTCAAACCGGGGGTGGCGCCGCCGGTGGAACTGGATCTTTCGCTGGCGCGGTTTGTGCCTCTCATGGGCAAGAAGCAGAAGACGGACCCTGCCGCCGCGGCTCAGAAAGCTTTCGGCGATGACAGGGAACATGACAAGCTGCACGTAAGGCTCGAGGGGGGCAAGGCCCTGAAAATCAGCGTTAAGATGGATGCGGCGGTATTGAAGTTCTTTGGTCTGATGGAAAACAAAAAATCCAAAGACTGATCGGCGACACTAACCCGAAGCGCCAGCGAGGGCCTGGCTCGCGCTTTTTGAAGGTGCGCTTCTTGCAAGAGCCAGGACCCCTGCCGGCTTGTCCGGCAGGTGAAACAGTTCTGCAGCTAGAGAGCCGGCCCATTTTGCCCCGACCCCTGCCGGCTCGCCCGGCAGGTGAAGCAGTTCAAGCAGTAGCTGCAGCCAGCCGTCGAACTCCTTCACCTGCCGGACAAGCCGGCAGGGGTCCAGGCGAGAGCAAGTCTAGAGAAAAAGCGCAACTTGAAAACCGGCGCTTCGGGTTAGCATGCCCGGCGGCCCTTTGCCTGAACTCGTAGAATGACGGTGAGGGCCGAGAGAAGAGGCTGGCCTTTGTTCGCTATCACGACCGCAAACCCTGGCGATGGAAACGCGCTTTTATCGCTGGCAGTTTGCGGTCGTGTTTGCGCTTGCGGCTCTTGCCCTTTTCTGTCCTTGTCCGCAGCAAGCCTTATCTGGCATAATCTTTGCGCTGGTTCCGGTAGAAATGTTAGAATTCATCTGCGTGCCGCCCAGAGTCCTTGCCATGGGAAGAGCCTTGATGACCCGCACGATCAGGCCGTTCAGCATTGGCTGTTGCCTTCTCTTTCTCGCGAGTTCCAGGCTCTACTCCGCCGACGGCTACTTCGATTCGAATGGCGTCAAGATCCATTACTCCGTCCAGGGCAAGGGCGAAGCGGTCGTGCTGGTGCATGGCTTCACCGTCTTCCCGCTTATCCAGTGGGACCTCCCGGGCATCACGAGCGCCCTGGCCAAGGACTATCGAGTGATTTGCATCGATTGCCGTGGACACGGCTTCAGCGGCAAGCCACACGATCCTAAAAAGTACGGGCGCGAGATGGTGGACGACGTCGTGCGCTTGCTCGATCATTTGCAGATCAAGCGCGCCCATATTGTCGGCTACTCGATGGGCGGCTTCATTACCCTCAATATGCTGGCCCGGTATCCGGAGCGCATGTTGAGCGCGACCACCGGCGGCGCAGGCTGGACCGACAAGGTGGATACCAAGTTTCTCGATGAGGTGGCCGATTCGCTCGCCAATGGCAAGGGCATGGGGCCCCTCATGAATCGGCTGACTCCCAAGGGCTTCCCAAAGCAGACGGAAAAGGACATATCCAAGGTTACCGCCATGACGGCAACCTTCAACGATATGAAAGCCCTCGCGGCCGCCTTCCGCAGCCTGCGGGACCTCGCTTTCACTGAAGAAATCTTGCGAAAGAATGAGGTGCCGCTTCTTGCCCTGGTGGGCGACTTCGATCCGCTCAAGGAGGATGTGGACGGCATGAAGCCGAAAACCAGGAACTTCACGGAAATCATCATTCCCCGAAGCGAACATCTCGACGCGTTTGCCAAGCCGGAATTCATCAAGAATTTACGGGACTTCCTCGCCAAACATCCAAATGCTTGCTGTACCGAGAAGAAGGGCGGGGCCCCGGAAAGCATCCCAAAAGGCCCACGCCGGCCCAAGCCAAGGCCGTGAGGGCGGCATTTCCGCCTTTCCAAAAAGCGCAAAATCGGGTCCAATCCGTGCCGGACGCCGTGCTTCATGCGGCGCCGGTGGATGGAACCACCTAGTTGGCCCGGATTGCCAGCATGGCTCAAGTCAGTCCCAGCTCTCCACGGCCACCAAAAACCGCGGCCGCGTCAGGTCCGTTGCCGGCCGTGCGGCTTGAGGTGCGCGCCGGACCGGTTCGCCCCGCGCTCCACGAGGTCTCCGAGACCGGATTGCTCATTGGCAGCGTGGCCGGATGTGATGTGCGCCTGCCCGGAGCGGATTTGCCCCCGGTCATTTGCCTGATCGCGCGCCGTGCCGGCGGCGCTATCCTGCGCAAACTTGTTCCCACCTTTTCCGTTCTGCTCAACGGCCAGGCTGTCTCCACAAGTCCACTAGCCGAGGGCGACCAGATCTCCCTTGCCGCCGTCGAGTTGGTGGTGCGCGTACAGAAGGCTGTCGACAGTCCTCAAGCCGGCCCTGCGTCGCAAGAGCTGCCCAGGCTTCCGGAGGAACAGACAACCCCGCGCGCCCCGGAGCAATCGGCTGCCACCGCACCGTCACGGCAGAAGGCGCTCCAGCAGCAGGAGGAAGTGGCGCGGCGTGAGAAGGAACTGGAAGGCGTACGTCAGGAGTTGGCGGTCATTCGCCAACAGTTGTACGAGCGCTACCGCCATCGCCGCGACCGGCTCGCCGGCCTGCATGAAGCCATTCGTCGCGCCGCCCACAAAGTTCAAGAACGCAAACGTCTGCTTGACACGGAGCAGGAACAGTTCAGGGCACAGAAGCTGGAGCTGGACGCGCGGACCCAGGAGCATGATCGTCTCGCGAAGGAATTCACACAAGAGCGCGAGGCGCTGGCTGTCCGGGAACAGGAGTTGCAAAGACAAACGAGCGAACTCGGGGTGGACCTGCGAACAAGAGAAGAGACGCTCGCGCGCGATCGCGACAAATTGGCCAAGGACCAGGCTCAGCATGAGGACGACCTGGTTCGCCTCGACCGTCTGGAAGCGGCCCTGGAAACGCGCCAGCAGCAGCTGAACGAGCGCGCCCAGGCGATCGACCAGCGTTTCGAGGAAATGCAGCACACCAGCCAGGAGCTCGAAGACCAGGCCGGCGAACTTGACCTGTGGCGTGAAAAGCTGCAGCAGCAAGCCGCGCAACTGGCCAGGACGAACACAGAACAGGAATCGGCGAACGCCCAGGTCGCCCAGCGCGGCGCTGCTCTCGAGGGCCAGCAGGCGATGCTGGCGGCGTTGCGTACCCGGCTGGAGCGGCTGCGTGAGGAGCTGCGCCGGGAGCAGCAACGCCTTGCCGAACAGCGCGAGCGCCTCGACGCTTCGGAAGCCGACCTGCAGCAACGGGCGCGGGAGATGCAGGAAGCGCGGGCCCAACTGGACGCGGACAAATTGCTCAACGCCCAGCAACGCCGACGCTTTGAAGAACGCCAGGCCGCTCTCGAAGACGCCGTGGAGCAATTGCGCAGCACCCAGGAGGCCGTGTCCGCGCGGGAAGGGGAGCTGAGCGAACGCGTCAGCATGCTCGACGCCAGCGCTACCAAACAGGCGGACGAAGCCGGCCGCCTGAAGAGCCAGGCCGCCGAGCTTGTTGAAATGCAGAAGCGCTTGCAAGCGGATCGCGAGGCCCTGCTTGAGCGTGAGAACTCGCTCGTAAAAGCCGAACAGGCACGCGAGGCGCTGCAGGAACAATTGCAGCGCCGCTCGGAGGAGCTGGCCACGCGCCAGCGCGCCCAGGCGGAGCAGGCGCGCAAACGGGACGAAGAAACCGCCGCGCTGGAAAAGCGTGAGGGCGATCTTGAAGGCGAGCGCCGTCAGCTTGCGGATCAGGCCGCCGCCCAGGAGAAGCAGCTCGAGGAGCAATCGGCCGACCTGGTGCGGCAGCGGGATGAGCTGGGGCAGCGCGAACAGGTCCTGCGCCGGAATGTCGAACGCCTCAAGGAAGCCGGCCGCAACATTGGCGCTTCGAGGAAGTCTCTCGAGGAAGAGCGCACACAGTGGCAGGCCCTTCAGGCGGAGGCTGCTCGGGCGGCAGCGCAAACTCAGGCTGAGTTTGCCCAAGCGCGGCAGCAAGCTGCCGTGCTGCAGGAGCAAATGCCCGAGCTGGAATTGCGCGCTCAGGCAGCGCTCGAACGCCTGGGCCAGGCACGCACCCAGCTTCGTGAACACCTGGATGAACTGCACGCCTATGCCCGTCAAAGCCAGGATGACATCGACAGCTTGCGGTCGCAGGTGCAACTGGAAGCCGAGCAAGTCCGGCAACAGCAAGTCGGCCTGCATCGCACCCGCGAAGAGCATCGCCTGGCCGTGGCGGCTTTCCGCCAGCAATTGATTGAATGGCAAGGACAATTGACCGAGATGCGCCGCTCCCTGGCCCATGGCGAGACGCGCCTGGAGCGCCGCCAGGCGCAGGTCGAGGAGCAAACGAGGCAGCTCGGCGCCAGCTCCGCGCGCCTGGCGCAGCAGGCCGATCAGCTGCAGGAACAGGAGCGCCTCGTCGCCGAGCAGCGGACGGAAATGGAGCGGCACCTGGATGACATGCGCGAATGGTATCGCCGCAAACTGCGCGAGCTGAGCGAGCAGCGGCGCGTTGAGAACATCCCCGCCGTCAACGAGAATCACGAGCGCATCGAGAGCACCCCAGTCGTCGTGGAAAACAGCGGGGAACCTACTGCCGATGTCGAACCGTCCTCCGACATTCTCCGCTTGACCGAAGAGGTCGATTCAGGAGATCGCAAGCTCGGCGACTTGCTGCGCTCGTTGAATCTTGTCGAGCCGGACACGCTCCGATCTTTGCTGGTGGAAGCGCGCAGACAACGCCGGTCGTTGCGGCAAATCTTGCTCGCCGGCGGCTATCTGACGCTTTACCAGATGGCGCTCATCGAAACGGAGAACCTGGATGGCTTGGTGCTTGGTCCGTTGCGGGTCATCGATCGGCTCCGGCTAACCGCCCATGAGGCGGCGTACCGCGTCTTCGACCCGCGCTCGAGCCGCGAGGCGGTCCTGCGTCATCTCACAGATGGGGAGATGGCAGTCGCCGGGCACGCCGACGAATTCCGGCAAGGCTTCACGCAGGCCGTGGCCATTCGGCATCCGCACGTGGCGGCCACGCTGGAAGTGCTGGACATCGCCGGCCGGCCCGCAGTGCTTCAGGAATCGTTGACCGGCCTGCACAGTATCGATTGGCCGGGCCTCGCGGCCGTGCCCGGCGTTTGGTATCGCCTGCTGTGCCAGGCAGCACTGGGGCTGCACACCGTCCATCAGGCCGGCCTGGCTCATGGCCACATTGATGCCGGCCAGTTCCTGCTGACGCCGGAGGGACTCGTCAAACTATGTGGCGTTGGGGAGCCGGCCTGGCTGGCGCCAACCAGCGTGCCAGTCCACCAGGGCGGAGACAGCGCTCAGGATCTGGAGAGTTTCGGCCGCCTCGCTAGCATGTGGGCAAACCTGGCCGCGCGGCGCAAGGGCGCCAAGCCATTGCCCGAACCCTTGCAAACAATTCTGCATCGCTTGGCGGCGGAGAGTGCATCTCAGCGGTATGGCAGCCTCGCTGCTTTGCTTGAAGATTTGGATAATGCCGGAGCGAGTTTGCCGCCCAACGCCGAGGCCTGGGACAGACTCTTACGCTACGTGCGCGACCACGCTGCCGAAGACGCCGGACTCCGACAATCAGCCTAGAACAGAGCCCGGATGGGGCGAAAGTTGATAGCCAGGCGGCGTGAGCCCCTGGGCGGAATCAGTCGCCCATATGTTCAAGCCCCGGAAGGGGCGGCAGTCGATAGCCAGGTGGCGTGAGCCCCTGGGCGGAAGCAGTCAACCGTACGTTTAAGCCCCAGAAGGGGCGGCAGTGGCTTCAAAATCCAGATTGCCGCTGGGTTCCCCATCGTCGTACGCTATTGCAGCAATATCGACGCCACGGGGCTTGTCCCCGTGGATCGATGACTGACAACCAGATCGTTCCTTCACGAAGCTACCCGCCGCCGCGGGGCTTGTCCCCGCGGGGTGACGATTGATGAGCCAGGCCGTCATTCGTGGCTCCGCGGGGACGAGCCCCGCGGCGGCCCTCCCTACAAGGAAACATGTACTGGCTGCCAGTCAGCCGTCCACCGGGACAAGCCCGGTGGTGCCGTTCACGCTTGCACAATGAATCAGTACCCCATCTGCCCAATTAATACCCCATCTGCCAGACCGCCAAAACCGCGGCCGCGGCCGCAATGCAGTAAAAACCAAAATAATGCCACCGCCCCTTTTCCAGGACAGCAGAAAGAAACTTCAAAGCCAGCAACCCCGCGACAAAGCTGAACGCCATGCCCACCAGGCCGGGCAGCAGTAACTGCAATAACTCCGAGCCGCCATGCCAATCTTTGTCTTTCAACAGACGGTAACCCTCGCGAACGATGGCAGGCGGCGTAATGGCAACGGCCAGCGCAAAGCTGAAGTCCTCCGCCAGGGAGCGTGACAAACCGCAAAAGAGCCCGGTCGAGATGGTCGCACCCGAGCGGGAAAAACCGCGGAACGGCAAACACAACGCCTGCACAATGCCGATGATGATCGAGGACCGAACCGTCAGATGCTTTTGCTCGACGCGGACACGGTGCAAACCGGCGGCGATAATCACCAGCCCCACCGCAAAAAGAGCAGCGGCTATCAACGGCAGCACCTTGAAAAGGTGCTCCACTTCGCCTTTCTCATGACCCAGCCACCTGATCAACACGACATGCTCGATGAACTTGATCAGGCCATAGCCAAGCACCCCGGTGATCGCCGTTGCCAGAACGACCATCCAGAGGAAATGGAACCTGGAGCGGGGCGCTGCAGCTTTTTCCACTCTTTG